>JAWLGW010000096.1:0-11650 GCA_041690735.1 Planctomycetota bacterium | reverse complement strand
ACGGGCACGAAGAAAGACAACCAAAGGAAGCGGCCGGAGCTGTTTGCTCCGGCCGCTTCGCTTGTGAGAAGGATCGTGCACCCGCCTCCGAACACCCGAACGACACCGCCCTTCGGCGAGCCGACTCCACCCAGACTGCCCCCTGCACAACGCGGCTAATGCTTATGGCTGCTTGATTTCTCACCTGACCAGGTTCACACGCCACGCTTGCAGGGGATCCAGGCTTCTACGTCGACCCAGACCAACTGACGGTGCCGACCAGACGCCCTCGGGCGGTCTTTACCCCCGCTAAAGCGGATCTCGGGTTACAGGGGACCGCTAACCCCCCAGCCAGCACGATCCAAATTGTCAAACTGCCGCCTACCCCTACAGGATAAGGCGGACTGACGGAGCGGGAGGGATTTGAACCCTCGGGACCGTTGCCGGCCCACACGCTTTCCAGGCGTGCCCCTTCGACCGCTCGGACACCGCTCCTTGGGACGCCGGCCGCCCTCAGGAGGACGACCGCCGCTGTCTCTTACGCTCTCGCTTGGCGCGGAAGAAGCTCTGGAGCAGCTCCTTGCAGGGCTCCTCCAGCACGCCGCCGCGCACCGTCAGGCGGTGATTGAGGCGGGCGTCGGTGCAGACCTGATACAGGGTCTCCACCGCGCCGGCTCGCGGATCCCACGCGCCGAACACCAGCTCGTCCACGCGGGCGTTCACCAGGGCCCCAGCGCACATGGCGCAGGGCTCCAGGGTCACGAACAGGACCGTCCCCTCCAGCCGCCACAGGCCGCGGGCCTCCGCCGCCTGGCGGAGGGCCTCGATCTCGGCGTGGGCGGTGGGGTCCCCCCGCTCCTCGCGCCGATTGCGGCCGCGGCCCAGCACGTTGCCCTCACGGTCGAGGAGCACCGCGCCGACCGGGACGTCGTCGTGGTCGAGCGCAAGCCGGGCCTCGTCGAGGGCCAGGCGCATGTACGCCTCGTCCTGCAGGGCCCGGTCCGTCATTGGTTCCAAAGAGCTCTCCCCCACCGCGAGCCCCGGGGGGACCCTTCCGAAGCGGAGCGCGCCGCCAGCACGAAGGCCAGGCGGCGCGCCGGTGTGGGATTCGTTGATACACCCCAGAGGATTCGAACCTCTAACCTCCTGGTCCGTAGCCAGGTGCTCTATCCAATTGAGCTAGGGGTGCTCGTGATTCCGAAGACGAGGGGAACCGCCCTCTTCCAAAACACACCCGCGAGAGCGGGACGCGGACACGGCCAAGGCCGCGCCGGCGTCCGGCTCTCACGAGGTCGGTGAGTCTAATCCGCCCCCTGCAGGGTGTCAACGGCCCGGGGGACGCCGAAACGCCACGACCGACCCCCGCTCGGTGCAGGCGAACAGAGTCGCGCCCAGGGGCATGAGGTCGCAGACCGCCGCGTCGACCGCCTCCTCCGCCGGCAGGCGCCAGGCCACCTGCCCGTCGGTCCGCAGCCCCCACAGGGCGCGCCCCTGCGGCCGGGTGTCGTCCTGCGCGTCGTCATCGGCCGCGTGGGGGCCGTCGTACACGTAGAAGCCGTCCGCCGTGGCCCGCTGCGCGCCGCGGGTCACCTCCGTCACCGCCCGCGTGAGACCCGAGGCGGCATCCAGCACCACCAGCCGCTCGGGGCTGGAATACCACCGCTCGTCGCCGTCGAGGCTGGGGTCGTCGAAGCTGGCGAGCAGCGCGTCCCCAGCCACCGCCTCGGGGAACAGCTCCCCCGGCCGGAACCACACGGGCCGCGCCTGGGCGTCCACCGCCAGCAGGCCCCCGCCGTCGGGCTCCCCGGGCGCCGCGTCCTCCGTCCGGCGCGGGACGCGCGGGTCCTCGGTCAGCCCCCGCACGAAGCAGCCCACCGGACAGCCCGGCGGCGTCACCAGGGCGCTGTTCCAGCAGGTCTCGGCCACCCCGCGCCGGGCGCCGGTGGACCGGTCGAAGGCCACCAGCCGCTCCCGCTCGGCGATCACCCACACCGCGTCGTGACCCACCTGCCAAGGCGCCAGCGGCGACTCCAGGAGCTGCTCCCACCGGGGCTCGAGCGGCCCGGTGGGGTCGCGCAGCGTGTAGGCCTGCAAGTGCTCGGCCCGCTTCACCAGCACCAGGT
Source organism: Planctomycetota bacterium (assembly GCA_041690735.1). Lineage (GTDB taxonomy): Bacteria > Planctomycetota > J058 > J058 > J058 > JAWLGW01. Next base: position 9,548 of record JAWLGW010000096.1, on the reverse strand, counting down.
CTTCGGCCGCGTGGACCAGGAACGAGGCGCTGATCGGCAGCTCCAGCTCGCCGCGGACGGCGCCGGTGCGCAGGTCGAGGGCCTGCACGTGCGCCCGATCCAGGTAGACCAGCACCGCGTCGCCGCTCACCCCCACCGCGTCGGCCGACGTCTCCCACAACGTCTCGCCGCTGTCGGGATCGAGGGCGACCATGCCCTGCCAGGACCACCCCGAGCTGACCACCACCGCCAGCGGGTGCGCGACCACGAAGTGCGGCGGCGAGTACCGCCCCTGCGGGTGCGTGTCCCGCGGCACGACCTGCTCGCGCCGCCACACCACCTGCGGCTCGCCGCACAGGCTCGGCTCGAGCTGACCGGCCAGCCCCAGCAAATCCGCCCGCGCGGCGGGATCGGCGGCGACCGGCCGCAGCGCGGCCAGCGCCCGCTCGACCTCGCCCCGCTGCGCCAGCGCCCGCGCGAACGCCTGCCGAGCCGCCACCCCGCCGGCGACTGCTTCGCGCTCCAGCCGTCGCAGGTCGGCGTCGCTCATGGCTGGGGCTCCGGCCCCAAACACAGGAGGAGCTTGCGCGAGGTCAGCACGTAAGCCCGCCTCCCCACCACCGCCAGATCCAACACGGCGCCGACGCGCTCCGCAGCAAGGCTCCAGCGCACCTGGCCCTCGAGATCGATGGCGTACAGCGCATGCTCCACCGACCACTCGCCGCGCTGCTCGTACCGCTCGGCGTCTGCTACCTCGCGGAAGACGGGCGCATTCCAGACGTAGAAGCCGTCCCCGGCGGCGCGCACCTGGCGCGCGAGGACCCCCACCTCCGCCTCGACTTCTCCCGACCTGGCATCGAGCAGGAGCAACGGCCGCGGAGCCTCCGCTTCCTGCTCGTCGTCCTCTTCGTCCGAATCGTCCAACTCGTCGGGGAGACACGCAACGACGCCGCCAGAGACAGCCTGCGGCGCCGTTCCCTCCCGTGCCCAGCTTCGGCTGCCGTCCTCGCCCAGAGCCAGGAGCATGCCGCCAAAGGTCTGCAGCAGGGCCGTGTCCCCCCAGGCAAGCAGTGACTCGGCGCTTGGCGCGCGTCCCTGCCACAGCACCTCACCCGTGGCGCGGCTGAGGATCGACAGTCGCGTCGGGAGCGACCGGCTCCACTCATGGACGAACACGTGGTGCCCCAACGCCGCCATGATCCGCTCCTCGTCGCCGCCGAGGAGCCTGCTCCAGGCGAACTCCCAGCAGGACGGCGCTGCGCCTCTCGTAAAGGCGCGCAACTCGTGCCCGGACTGCGCCACCAACAGGTGCTCGTCGTTCGCCAGCAGGTCGTCCGCGAACAACGGCTCCTGATTCTGCACTTCGCCCGACACCGGATCCATGACCCACCCCCCCGTCGCGATCAGCGACAGAGCGGTCGCAGCCACCGCCCATGGGACCGCCCAGCGCCGGGCACCGTTGGCAGGGTCGAGCACGTGGGCCCCGCGCCCGCGGCCGCCGGCCAACAGCGCAAGAGGTGAGGCGCCCAGGAAGCCTGGGACGTCCGCAGGGTTCGAATCGCTCATGAGCGGCCAGAACAGCGGGAGCCCTTCCCGTTCCCACAGGACGGTCGGTGACTCGGCCAGCTGCGGCCGAACCCGGGACGCCAGCGCCACCAGCTCCTCCCGCACGCCGCGCTCGCCGGCCATGGGCAGCAGCACGTCGATCGCCTGCTGCGGCCGGCTGGCCTGCGCCAGCGCCCGCGCATACCGCAGCCGGTCCGCCACGTCGCCGCCGTCGGCGACCGCGCGGGCCAGCCGGCGGAGGGCGTCGTCGCTCACCCGGCGACCGGCTGTCGCTCGCGCTACAGCACCGCCTCCAGCGGCGTGTACTTCAGGTCGAACGCCTCGGCCACGCCCTGGTACGTGATCTTGTTCTTGATCACGTTGATCCCCTTGGCGATCCCGGGCGCGCTGCGGGCCACCTCGGCGGCGCCCATGTCGGCCAGCTTGATCGCGACCGGCAGGGTGGCGTTGGTGAGCGCGAAGGTCGAGGTGCGGCCCACGGCGCCCGGCATGTTCGCCACGCAGTAGTGGACCACCTCGTCGATCACGTAGGTCGGCTCCTCGTGAGTGGTCGGCCGGGCCGTCTCCACGCAGCCGCCCTGGTCCACGGCCACGTCCACGATCACCGAGCCCTTCTTCATGTCGCGGATCACGTCGCGCGACACCAGCGTGGGCGCCCGGGCGCCGGCGGTGAGGACCGCGCCCACCAGCAGGTCCGCCTGGACCGCGTGCTCGCGGATCGAGTAGGCGGTGGAGAACAGGGTGGTCACGTTCTCGGGCAGCACCTCGTCGAGGTAGCGCAGGCGGTCGAGGTCCACGTCCAGGACGAACACGTTCGCGCCCAGGCCCGCGGCGATCCGGGCGGCGTTGGTGCCGACCACCCCGCCGCCGATGATCACCACGTGCGCCGGCTCGACCCCGGGCACGCCGCCCAGCAGGATCCCGCGGCCCATCATGGGCTTCTCCAGGAACTTGGCCCCCTCCTGGATCGCCATCCGGCCGGCGACCTCGCTCATGGGGGTCAGCAGCGGCAGGCGGCCGCGGGCGTCCTCGATCGTCTCGTAGGCGACGCAGGTGGCGCCGCTCTCGACCATGGCGTCGGTGAGCTCGCGCGAGGCGGCGAAGTGGAAGTAGGTGAACACGGTCTGACCGTCACGGATCAGCCCGTACTCCTCGGGCATGGGCTCCTTGACCTTCACGATCATGTCCGCCCAGGCGAACACCTCCTCGTTGTCGGCCGCGAGCTTGGCGCCCGCGGCGACGAACTCCTCGTCGGGGATCCCCGAGCCGACGCCGGCGCCCTTGCTGACCAGGACCTCGTGACCCTTGCGGACCAGGGCGTCCACCCCGGCCGGGACCATGGAGACGCGATACTCGTGAGGCTTGACTTCGACCGGGACGCCGACGCGCATGGGAGCCCTCGCGGGGTGGGGGTTTGGGGAGATCCTAGAGGCTGGCGCGGGGGAGGCAAGCCCGGCCAGCGAGCGGGAACGCTTCTCGGGAGGACCGAACCGTTTCAGAACACGGAAAATCAACAGAGAACAGCGAACGAGAGCAGGGAACGCGAACCGAGAGCGATCCGTTTCCATTGATATTCCCTGTTTGCTGTTGATATTCCGTGTTCTATAGGGCGAGTCGGAAGGCGCCTCGCCTGCCCGCGACAGCTTTCCGCCCTAAAGCTGCGCCCCCCCCCAGCCGATGGGTGGTGGGGGCCACAGCGTGGAGCACCGAGAAGACGCGGTTCTGTGCCAGCACCTGCTGCGGCGGGGGCTGGTACCCGTGGGGGTGCTCGTCGCCTGCGCCGAGGAGCAGCGGCGCGCCCGGGGGACGGGCGCCGCCGTGCCCCACCTGTGGGAGCTCCTCGAGCGGCGGGGAGCCCTGCCGGCCGACGTGCTGGAGGCGGAGCGGCGGGCCGCGACGGGCCGCACCGCCCCCCGTAAGCGGCGCCGACCCTGGGCCGCCCGCTCCAGCGGGCGGTGGCGGCCCGGGTGGGGCTCCCTGGAGCGCGATGGGGTCGGCCCTGGCGACCGGCTGGGCTGCTACGAGGTGCTGGAGCCGGTGGCGCGGGGCAGCATGGGCGCCGTGTTCGCCGCCCGCTGCCGCCGCACCGACAGGCAGGTCGCGATCAAGGTCATGGCGGGCGATCGGGCCCGGCGGGATCGCGGCGCGCAGCGCTTCCTGCGGGAGGCGCAGCTGCTGTGCTCCTTGCGCCATGAGGGGCTGGTGCAGGGGATCGCCTTCGGGGCGGACGCCGGCCGGCCCTACTTCGTCATGGAGTACGTGGACGGGCCCAGCCTCAAGCACGAGGTAGTGCGGCGGGGCGCCCTGCCCGAGGACGAGGTCGCCGCCCTGGGGGCGGGCGTGGCCGAGGCGCTGGCCTACCTGCACGCCGAGGACATCGTCCACCGGGACGTCAAGCCGGCCAACATCCTGGTGGGCCGGGACCGTCGGCCCCGGCTGTGCGACCTCGGCCTGGCCCGCGACCTCGGCGGCGAGAGCGAGGCCACCGCCTCCGGAGACACCCTGGGGACCCCCTGCTACATGGCGCCCGAGCAGGCCCGCGGCTCCCGGGAGGCGGGACCCCCGGCCGACCTGTACAGCCTGGGCGTGACGCTGTTCCACGCCGCCGCCGGCCGGCCCCCCTTCCCCGAGGGGAGCGGGATCATCGTGCTCTCCCGCCACCTGTTCGACGAGATCCCCGACATCCGCGCGGTGCGACCGCAGGTCTCCCCCGAGCTGGCCCGCCTGATCTGGGACCTGACGCGCAAGGAGCCGGGCCGTCGCTGCGCCTCGGCGGCCGATGCCGCCGCCCGCCTGGCGGTCCTGCAGCGGCCCCGCCGTCAGGCGGCCTGAGGGGGTACCTCCGCGCCTTTCCTCCGCCCCCTGGGCTCCCGTAGAATCCTGCACTTATGAGCCTACAGGGACAGATCGAGGAGATGGGGCTGGGCGCGATCATCCAGACCCTGTCCCTCAACCACTACCGCGGCACCCTCCGTATCGAGACCGAGGACGCCGGCTCACAGTTCTTCTTCATCTCCGAGGGAGAGATCGTCCTCGTCCGGCAGGTGAAGCGGGAGCCGGTCCGCCTGGGGGACTTGCTGATCCGGGCCGGCAAGATCAGCGAGGCCGACCTGCAGGACGCCCTCGGCTAGCAGAAGGACCTCGGGCTCCGTCTGGGCGAGGCCCTGGTCCACCTGGGCAAGACCACTCAGGAGGAGATCGAGGGCGCGGTCCGCCACAAGTTCGAGGAGGAGTTCCTCGACCTGTTCCTGCTCGACCGCGGCCACTTCGAGTTCATCTTCGGCCTCACGCCCGAGGCCCTGTTCGGCCCCGAGGAGAAGCTGGAGCGGGTCACCCTCAACACCTCCGGCCTCATGATGGAGGCCATGCGCCGCCTGGACGAGTGGCAGGAGATGATCCAGGGCCTGGGCAGCTTCGACACGATCTACCGCAACCGCGTGGCGACGGTGTCCACCGACGTCAGCGAGTACCAGCTCGAGAACGTCCACCTGCCCGCCGCGGCGCGGGTCAAGATCTACGAGCTGCTCGACGGCACGCACTCGCTGCGCGAGGTGATCAGCGAGGCGCTGCGGGCGGGGATCGCCTCGCGGCTGGAGACCTTCGTCTACCTGCACGCCCTGCAGCAGAACGAGCTGGTCAAGCCGATGGACTTCCGGACCCTGCTGGGCGAGGCCAAGAAGGCCCTCGGCAGCGGCGACGTCCCCGCCGCGGCCAAGTACATCCGGGCGATCCTGGGGCGCAAGGAGAAGCTCGACCTCAACCTGATCAAGCGGTACCTCGAGTTCCTCAAGAAGTACCAGCGCCCGCGGCTGGCGTTCGACGAGGCGCGCCGCTTCGCCGCCCAGTCGCTGGCCACCAACGACACCGAGACCGCGATCACCCTGTACGAGGAGGCGATCGCCCTCGACCGCAACCCCGAGGTGATCGACCGCCTGTTCTACGCCCTGCTGCGCGCCAACCGGCGGGACCGGGCGGTGGATGTGGGCCTCCTGCTGCGCGACTTCCTCGGCAGCGAGGCCCAGCTGCAGGTCGCCGCCCGCGTGGCCAAGAACCTCGACGAGCTGGCGCCCGACAACCCCGAGGTGATCGAGCTGACCGGCCTGATCCTCAAGCGCCAGGAGCGCAACGAGGAGGCGGCGGCGCGGCTGGAGCGGGCGCTGGCCGCCATGGAGCTGGAGCACCCCCGGCGAGCGCACGTGGTCAAGGCCATCCTGGAGCTGCAGCCCGACCGCCACGACCTGCGGGACGAGCAGGCCTCTCTCGAGCTGCAGCAGGCGCAGGCGCAGCTGCGGCGAGAGAAGCGGCGCCGGTGGGCCTTCGTGGGCGGCACCCTGCTGGGCGTGATCCTGCTGTGGCGCGGCTACGCCGAGTTCCAGGCCCGGGCGATCCTCAGCCAGGCGCGCGAGGCGGAGGAGGCCCCCCTCAGCAACAAGCTGCTCCAGCTCAAGCGCCTCAGCAGCCTGCTGCAAGACGTCCCCGGCGGGACGCTGGTGAGCGGCGCCGCGAGCGACTGGAAGCAGCAGGTCGACGAGGAGTGGGACCGCCTCCTCGTCACCGACGCCACCCGGCGCGCCCAGGAGCGGGCGGAGCAGGTGGAGCTCGCCGAGCTGCAGAAGCGCGAGGCTCAGCGCAAGGCGGAGCTGCGGCGCTTCGAGGACGCCATCACGATCTACCGGGGCCTGGTCGGCCAGCAGAACTTCGCCGAGGCGAGCGCGCGCGCGCTGGCCCTCACGGCGGAGTACGCCACCAACCAGCAGCCGGTCATCCAGCAGGGGCTGGAGGAGGCGCGGGTGTTCACCCTCGTCCTGTCGAGCCCCGACGGCGCCGAGGTGTTCGTCGACGGCACCCTGATCGGGCGCACGCCGGTCGCCGTCCCGGTCCGGCCCCGCCAGCCCGGCAGAGCGCGCCTGCGCCTGCAGGGCTACCGGGTGGTCGAGCTCCCGCTCTCGGGCGACGGCTACGACGCCAAGGAGCTGACCCTGGAGCCGGGCCCCAGCTGGCGCGTCCCGGTGGGCGGCGCGCCGCTGACCCCCGTCGTGTGGCGCGACGGGGTGGTGGTGGCCCTCCCGGACGGCCGCCTGCGCGCCCTCAGCCGGCTGGACGGCAGCGTGTCGTGGGACGTCGTCGTGCTGCAGGAGCAGCCGGGCGCGGTGGTCGGCCTGGCCGCCGTGGGCGAGCGCCACGTGGCGGTCCTCAAGGGCGCCGCCATGGCGCTGGTCGAGCTGTCCACCGGGCAGCTGGAGTGGGAGCGTGACCTGCCCGGCGGCGACGCCTTCCAGGCCCCGGCCGCGGGCATCGTCGGCACGCAGCGGGTGATCGCCGTGGCGGGCGAGCGGACCGTGGTCCTCCTCGACGGCGCCTCGGGCACTCCGCTCCAGCGTCTCCGCCTGCCAGCGCCGGCGGTGTTCCCCCCCACGGTCGGCGCGCGCGCCGGCGACCTGCCGCTGAAGGACCGCCTGGTCGCCCTCGACCCCTCCGGTGAGTCGCGGGCGCTCCTGTGGCAGCGCAAGGGGGCGGCGCCGACGCTGCCGCTGGTCTACTCCCACACCGACCGGGCCGTGCTCCTGGTCGAGGGCGCCCGGATCACCTCCCTCGCCGCCGCCGATGGCGCGCTGGTCGCCGTGCTCGCCCCGCAGGTAGGCACGATCAGCGGCGCCACCCTGATCAACGAGCGCCTGTACGCCCTGGGCAAGAACGGGCTGCTCTCGGTCCTGCGCAGCAGCGACGGCCTGGAGCTGACCCCCGCCCGCCCGGTGATCCGCTCGGTCGGCGGCGGACCGGTCACCGTGGGCGACGAGGTCCACCTCGTCGACGCCAGGGGCACCATGCTCCGCGTCACGCTCAGCGGACGGACTCGGCCCGAGACGGTGGAGCTGGGCGCGCCGGTGACCCGGCCGCTGGTCGCCCTCGACCGCCGCCTGGTGTGCGTCCTGGGCGAGGAGGTCGCCCTGATCGAGCCGGTGGAGTAGCGGTCCCCAGGGCTACTCCAGCAGACTCAGCAGGTAGCGGCCGTACTCGTTCTTGGCCATGGGCTCGGCCCGCTCGCGCAGCTGATCGGCGTCGACCCAGCCGCGGCGGAAGGCGATCTCCTCGGGTGAGGAGATCAGCAGCCCTTGTCGCTTCTGGATCGCCTCCACGAAGGCCGCGGCCTCCAGCAGGCTGTCGTGGGTGCCGGTGTCGAGCCAGGCGGTGCCGCGGCCGAGCTCGAGCACCCGCAGCCGCCCCTGCTCGAGGTAGCGCTTGTTGACGTCGGTGATCTCGAGCTCCCCGCGCGGCGACGGCCGCAGGTCCTTGGCGATCTCCACCACGTCCGCGTCGTAGAAGTACAGCCCGGGCACCGCGAAGCGGGAGCGCGGGTGAGCGGGCTTCTCCTCGAGGCTGAGGACCTTCCCCTCGCCGTCGAACTCGACCACACCGTAACGCTCGGGGTCCTTCACCTGATAGGCGAACACCAGGCCGCCCTCGGCCAGCTCGGTCGCCTCGGTGAGCGTCTTCCCCAGGCCGTGGCCGTAGAACACGTTGTCGCCCAGGATCAGGCAGGAGGGGCTCCCGTTCAGGAACGACTCGCCGATGACGAAGGCCTGAGCCAGCCCCTCGGGGCGGGGCTGCTCCGCGTAGCTGAACGAGACCCCGAACTGCGACCCGTCGCCCAGGAGCTGCTCGAAGCGCGGCAGGTCCTGCGGCGTCGAGATCACCAGGACCTCGCGGATCCCCGCCAGCATGAGCACCGACAGGGGGTAGTAGATCATCGGCTTGTCGTAGATCGGCAGCAGCTGCTTGCTGACGGCCAGGGTCAGCGGGTGCAGGCGCGTGCCGGCGCCGCCGGCCAGGATGATCCCCTTCATGGCGGGTCTCCTCGTGTGGGGCGACGGTAGCAGGTGACCGCAGTTTCCGGGAGCCGCAGGGAGTCAGGGGGAGCCGCAGGAGTGGGAGCTGTCGCTGGCACCTAAGCAGCGCCCTGCAATCACTTACAGATCTGCGGTCACGGTCGCGGGGGGTTTCGGTATGGGGAGGGTGCCGAGCCCTACCGAAGGAGCGCAGTTGAAGCCCCGCCTCGTCTCTTGCCTGATCCTCGCTGGCGCCCTCGCGGGCGTGGGCGCGCTCAACCCGCTCCTCCCCCACCGGCCGGTGGGCCCCCACGCCGTCCTCGACGCGGGGGTCCTGCGCATCGTCCCGCCGCCCGGGGCGCCGCGGTGTGAGCTCGACGCCCGGGAGACGGAACTGGTGCTCCGCTGGGAGGGTGGCGAGCAGCGGTTGAGCGCCCCCGGGCTGCGGGTGCTGACCTGCACGACGCCCCTGCGCCTGACCGGCGCGCTGACCAGCGACGTCCCCTTGAGGATCGCAGCCCGGCGGCTCGAGGTCGCGGCTCGGGTCGCGGCGCCGCGCCTGGCGCTGCGCGCCGGGAGCTGGCTGGAGGTCGAGCTGGGGGGCGGGCTGGAGGCCGAGGTCGTCGCCCTCGAGGCCGACGTGCTCAGCCTGGTCGGCGCGGTCCGGGCCCCGGGGGGCGAGATCACGGCGCGCGCGCGCCATTTGCTCCACGCCGGACCACTCTTGGCCTGCGAGACGCCCACGCGCTCGGCGGGGTCGATCGTGGTCGACTGCGCGCGCTACCTCGGCACGCTTCGGGCCGTCGCGCGCGCCGACGGCGAGCACGGCCCCGGCGGGTCGGTCCGCCTGACCAGCCGCGAGCGCGCCTTCTCGAGCGGGACCGTGTCGGTCACCGGCTCCCACGGCGGCACGATCCGCCTGAGCGGCGGCGAAGCGACCCTGATCGGCGCGACCCTCGACGCCAGCGGCCGGGACGCCGCCGGCCGGATCCACCTGGGCCCCGCCCGCGCCGAAGCGCGACCCGACGGCCGGAACCGCTGGTCGACCGAGCGCCTGCACGTCGGCGCCGGCAGCATGCTGCGCGCCAACGGCCCGCAGGGCGGCGAGGTCGTGGTCGGCGCCGCGCTCGCGACCGCCTTCGCCGGGCGGATCGAGGCCCGCGGCGCGGGCGGCCT
>JAWLGW010000095.1:0-11703 GCA_041690735.1 Planctomycetota bacterium | reverse complement strand
CCGACCGACGGTAGTGCCCGGCCCCGGCGCGGGTGAGGCGGCGTGCGCTCCGGCGGGTGGGTACCCGACCGACGTGGGGGTACCCGACCGACGGTAGTGCCCGGCCCCGGCGCGGGTGAGGCGGCGCCTGGAGCGTGATGGGGCGTCAGGCAGCGCCGTTCGAGCGAGATCCTGCTGGGTCACGTACGTAGGCCCAGCTCGCGGCGGGTCGTTCCGCAGCGAGCTCGAAAGGCCGGGCTCCTCGCTCGGCGGCCGCCCGGTCGGCCGCGCCTGCTCAGGGCGGGGCGCGCTCGACGTTGGCGCCGTGGAAGTGGGGGAGCCAGTAGCTGCCGTAGGGGAACACGGCCTCGCGGTCGCCGTCGCGCCAACGGTCGAGGGCGACGCGGTAGGCGTGGCGGAAGGCCTGCAGGCCGCGAATGCGGGCGATTCGGCGCTCGGTGTCGCGGCCGCAGATCGTGGGGTTGCGGGCGAAGGTGGGGAAGGTGTCGCCCACGCTGGCCAGGGGGTCCTGAGCCAGGACGGCCTCCATGCCCATGAAGTGGGTCAGGCCCTCGGCCTCGCGCTCGGCGTGGACCTGGGCCACCCGCTCGTCCAGGAGGCGGCGGAGGAGGGTTCGCACCTCCTCGAGCGGCAGGTGGCCGAAGCAGGGGGGAGGAGTGATCGTGAGCTTCACCTGCTGGGGGAGGGTCTCGCGGCGCCGGGGCGGGCGGGGAGCCCGCTCCTTCTTTCGCCTCCGCTCGCGGGCGAGGTAGGTGCGGCGGCGGGCGCCGCGGCCGCGGGCGGCGTCGCGCGCCTTCTCGCGGCGCCGCTCCTCCTCGCGCTTGCGGCGCTGGGCGCGACGGAAGGCGCGTCGGGCGGGCGGGTGGGTCGGCTCCCAGTCCTGGGGGGGGGGGGCGGGGGGGGCGGGGGGGGGGGGGGGGGGGCCCCCCCGGCTCCCAGTCCTGGGGTCTGCGGCCGCCGAAGAAGGCGGTGGGCGGCTTGTCGATCGTGAGGGTCTTGCCGAAGTCCTCCGGCAGGAACAGGATCCCGCCCCACTCCTCGGGGGTGGCCACCAGGCCGTCCTTCACCGGCTGCGTCCAGAGGTACAGGAGCTGCTCGATCTCGTCGCCCTGCTCGTCGACTTCCACGTTGTTGTAGGAGCCGGGGCGGCTCCACAGATTCTCGCCGCGGCCGTAGTGGGCGTTGAGGGCCCGGGCGGTCAGCGCGTGGAGCTCGCGGAAGAAGGGGGTCAGGCGCGACCCGTCCCTGGTGTCGGTGACGGAGGCGTGGTGGTGGGTGACCTCGGTGACGAAGGCGTGGACCTGCACGCCGGTCCGCTCCTGAGCGACGCCCAGCCCGTACAGCACGATCGCGTTCACCTCCGGCCGCGGGGCCAGGAAGGCGCAGCGGCTGCGGCAGCGACGGCTGGCGGTGTGGGTCTGGCCGGGGGTCAGGCGACGAGAGAGACTCATGGCCGCGCCCCTGGGCAAGCGGCAGGCCGGCTGCGCAAGGGCGGGCGAGTGGGCGAGGAGGCGCCCTTTCTTCTCAGGTGCGGCTCGGGGTGAGGCCAGGCTTGGGCAACGTTTGCCCACGGACTGCCGCGAGGCGACGCAACCCGCAGCGGCCGCGCGCTGTGGGGTGCGCGACCCGCGCGGCTGAGGCATGGTCGGGACTGGCCCTGCCCCTGGTGACCGCCGATGCTGACGTTCGAACGACGCTTCCTCGATGAGCTCCCCGGCGACCCTGACGCGACCAACCGGCCGCGGCAGGTGTTGGGGGCGGCCTGGTCGCGGGTCGAGCCGTCGGCGGTGAAGGCGCCGAAGACGCTGGCGGTCTCGCGGGAGGTGGCGGAGCACCTCGGCCTCGCGCCCGAGGTGACGGCGGCGGACGAGTTCGCGCTGGTGTTCGCCGGCAATCGGCTGTGGCCGGGCATGGCGCCCTACTCGGCGGCCTACGGGGGGCACCAGTTCGGCAGCTGGGCCGGGCAGCTCGGCGACGGGCGGGCGATCACCCTGGGCGAGGCGGTGGCGAGCGACGGCAGCCGGCAGGAGCTGCAGCTCAAGGGGGCGGGGCCCACGCCCTACAGCCGGCGCGCCGACGGGCGGGCGGTGCTGCGCTCCTCGGTGCGCGAGTTCCTGTGCAGCGAGGCCATGCACCACCTGGGGATCCCCACCACCCGGGCGCTCTCGCTGGTGGCGACCGGTGAGCAGGTGCTGCGGGACATGTTCTATGACGGGCGGGCGGAGCTGGAGCCGGGGGCGGTGGTGTGCCGGGTGGCGCCCTCGTTCCTGCGCTTCGGCAGCTATCAGCTGCCCGCGGCGCGGGGGGACGAGGAGCTGCTGCGCAAGCTGGTCGAGCACACCCTGGCCCACCACTACCCGCACCTCGGGTCGCTCAGGGCCGATTCGTTGGTCGCCCTGTACGAGGAGGTCGCCGAGCGAACCATGAGGCTGGCGCTCGACTGGCAGCGAGTGGGCTTCGTGCACGGGGTGCTCAACACCGACAACATGTCGATCCTGGGGCTCACGATCGACTACGGCCCCTACGGGTGGCTGGAGCCGTTCGACCCCGCCTGGACGCCCAACACCACCGACGCCCACGGGCGCCGCTACCGCTACGGCGCCCAGCCGCAGGTTGCCCTGTGGAACCTGGCCCGCCTGGCCGAGGCCTGGGCGCCCCTGCTGGGCGAGGTCACCCCGCTGGAGCAGGCGCTGCAGGCTCAGGGCGAGGCGTCCTTCGGGCGCGAGCTCGCCATGTGGCGCAGCAAGCTGGGGCTCGAGGACGAGGGCGCAGACGACGACGAGGACGCGGCGCTGATCAACGGGCTGTTCGACGTGCTGCGCGAGGTGGAGATCGACTTCACCCTGTTCTTCCGCGGCCTGGCGCAGGTGCAGGACGCCGCCGACGACGCGGCCCTGCTCGCCCCGCTGCGGGAGGCCTGGTACGCCGAACCCGCCGCGGAGCACGACGCCCGCGCCGCCACCTGGGTGCGGCGATGGCTCGCCCGCGTCGGCCCTGATCCCGCCCGCCGCGCCGCCATGGACCGGGTCAACCCAAAGTTCGTGCTCCGCAACTGGCTCGCGCAGCAGGCGATCGACCGGGCCGCCGAGGGCGACGCGGCGGGGATCCACGAGCTCCTCGAGGTGCTCCGCCGCCCGTACGACGACCAGCCGGGCAAGGAGGCCTTCGCCGCTCGACGGCCGGAGTGGGCGCGCCACCGGCCGGGCTGCTCCATGCTCTCCTGCAGCAGCTGATCGCGCCCCCGACCCCCTGCTCGCCTCGTGAGCTGCCGCTAGGGGCCCGGGTTGGAGAGGGCGCCGATCATTCCTGTGTGGGCGCCCCCGGGTGCGGCCGAGGACTCGTACGCGATGGCGTCAGGGGGGACCACCACCTCGGAGCCGTCCGCGCGCTGGAGGGCGAGGCCGTGGTTGCCATGACCGCGGGTGATCCACACCGTCTCGCCGGCCGCGAGGGTGGGCGGCGCAGGATGTGGCTCGAGGCGGGGCCGGCCGCGGGCGTCGGCGACGACCTCGTGGGTCGCCTCCGTCGGCTGCTGGACGACGGCCCGCACCGCGGTCACCGCCAGGGCGCTGCTTTCGGGGACGAAGTAGCCGCGCAGGGCGAGCCGCGCGCCGGGCTCCAGGCGGGGCCCACCGGCGCCAGCGCCGTCCCGCAGCCGGAGGGCCTCGAGGCCGTACAGAAGGAGCCCCTCGCTCCCCGCCCGGGCGATCGGGACCTGCGCGACCTCGCCACCCGCGACCCGGAGCTCGCCGCCGGCGGCGCTGGTCACCTCGACCTCGACCTCGCGCTCGCGCAGGTGGACCTGGTCGATCGCGACCTCGCCGAAGCGGAAGCGGCCGCGGACGCGCAGCTTGAGGCCGCTGACCGCCCGGGGGAGCGGCGCTGGCGCGCGGACGATCTTCCACAGCCCTTCCGCGTACTGCCCGGCGCGCCGTCGCATGGCCCACCGGTGGCGGAGGAGGTCGGCTCGAGCGGTGATCCCCGACCACGGCGTGGCGGCGGTCTCGTTGTGGATCGCCTCGTAGCCGTGGTGCGCGACGCGGAGGTCGAACTGCGTTCCGGCGGCGAACACGCTCCAGAACAGGCCGGGCGACGCGGACAGGTAGCCAGCGCCGTCGGCGCTGAACCACACGTCGCGCACCGCCGCCTCGTCTGAGGCCTCGGGCGCTCCTCGGAATCGGAGGTGCCGGCCCCGCCACTCGAGGCGCCCCTCGACGCTCCCCGCACGACGCACGAGGTCGAGGGTCAGCCCGGTTCCTCCCGTGGGGGGCTCGGCCAGGGCGAGCGCCTGAGGCGAACCCGCGCCCTCGTGCAGCGCTGCGCGGTAGGTGGTCGGCCCCCTGGAGAAGAGCGCGGTGTCGCTCGTGAAGGCCCGCCCGTGGGCCACCAGCGCCTCACCGCCTGCGAGCGCGATGCGGAGTTGGAGCACCGGGCGCTGCTGCTCTCCGAGGCGGAGCTCGCCTCGCAGCGGGCGCCCGGCAGCGTCCTGGCCGTGCAGCCGATACGCCTGGTGAAAGAACGCCCCCTCGTCGGCCGAGGCTGCAGGGGCCAGCGCCAGGAGCGCAGCCAGCGGAATCAGCGACCTCATGGTTTCCCTCCTCTTCCTTCCGCCTCGGCGTCAGAGGGAACGGCGTGCCGGCGGCAACTCCTGCGAGATCGGGGCCGCGGCGGCGGGTGAAAAGCACCTGAAAGGCTCCGTGGGTCCCACCATGGGGGGCCCCGGGACGGACCGAGCGACCGGGCTACAGCCCCCGCGCCCACTCCGGACGCAGCGGCACGGCCCCCGCCAGCGCGGCGTCGAGGAGCGCCACGATCCGATCGCGGTCGCGGGGGAGGCGGCCGCCCAGCGGCAGGTAGTTCGAGGCGTGGTTGGTGCGGAACAGCGCGTCGGTGGGCGCGGCGCCGGCGACGAAGGCGCGCAGCTCACCCAGCAGGCCCTTCACGTCGGGCAGCGCGAACCGGCCGCTCTGCTGCAGGCGCTCCAGCGGCGTCCCCGGGACCACCGTCAGGGTGAGGGCGGAGAGGAACTCGGGGTCCATGGCGGTGGCGAGCTTGGCGCTCCCCTCGGCGTGCTCGCGGCTGCGCGCCACGCCGCCGGCGCCCAGGAGGAAGATCGCGGACAGCTCGAGGCCCGCGTCATGCGCCTTGCGAGCCGCCTCCACGTGCTCCTCGAAGGTGGCGCCCTTGACGATTCGCCGCAGGGTCACAGGGTCGCCCGACTCGGGGCCGATATAGAGGAGGCGGAGCCCCAGCGCTCGCAGCCGCGCCAGGTCGGCCGGCGTCTTCTCCAGGAGGTTGATCGCGGTGGCGTAGCAGCTCACCCGGCGCAGGCGGGGGAACGCCTGGCGCAGGGCGAGCAGCAACGGCTCCCACACGGCGAGGGGCATGACCAGGGCGTCCCCGTCGGCCAGGAACACCTTGGCCACGTCGGGGCCCAAGGTCGCTCGGGCCGCCTCGACCTCGGCCAGGATCGCGTCCAGGGGGCGGACCTCGAAGGCCTTCCCCCGGTACATGGCGCAGTACGTACAGAGGTTGTGGGAGCAGCCCAGGGTCGGCTGCAGGATCAGGCTGTCGGCCTCGCTAGGAGGGCGGAACAGGGGCTCTTGGTAACGGATCACGCCGGCGCTCCAGGGCGAGAAGTGTAAGTCCTGCGCCGGTCGGCGCCCCCACTCGGCTCGGGCAGGAGGCGGCGTAAGTCCTTTGGTTGTGGAAATGTGATCTTCGCTCCTCCCCTAAACCCTTGCCGGGCCTGTCGGTGCCGCCCGGTAACCTCGCGGAGCCCAGGATCCATGCGGGGTGCTGCCGGAGATGCCCACAAGATTTCCTCCAAAGGTGCCGATGAGCCCCGATGACCAGGGGGACCCAGCGTGATGCAGGACGGTCCTCCGAAGGGGGAGACGATGGCGGAGGCTCAGTCGGCCGAGCCCCAGACCTCTGACGGCCGTATCGACAGCACGCTGACGCTGGCGCGCCTGGCGGAGCTGGGCAAGCCGCTCGACGTGCGGGTGCGGGCCTTGATCCTCGACAACTTCAAGTCGTTCCCGCGGCGGACGCGGATCCCGATCCGCGACGGGTTCACCACCGTCTCGGGGCCCAACGGCTCGGGCAAGTCGAACCTGATCGACGCCCTGCAGTTCGTGCTGGCGGTCGCCACCACCAAGAACATGCGGGCCGAGAAGCTGTCGGACCTGATCTCGTACCTGGGCACCAAGCCTCGGGCGCGGGTGGCCCTCGAGATGGAGTGCGTGTTCAAGGGACCGAACGGCCCGGTCGACCAGGTGGTCGAGGTGGCCCGCTCGGTGCGCCGCCGCTCGCGTGGCAACGAGATCCGCTACGAGCTCAACAAGAACCAGATCCGCCTGTCGGACCTGCGCGACGTGATCCGCCACCTGGGCCTCCCGGTGAGCGGGCAGAACTTCGTGCTCCAGAACGACGTGATCCGGCTCACCGAGCTGGGCGGCGTCGCCCGCCGGCAGGTCCTCGACGAGCTCGCCGGCGCCAAGGAGTTCGACCGCCGGATCGGCCTGGCCCACGAGGAGCTGGGCGCCTCCGACCGGCTGACCGACGACACCCGCCTGATCCTGACCGAGCTCGGGTCGCGCCTCGACCAGCTCAAGAAGGAGCGCGACCAGGCGCTGGCCTACGAGGAGCTCACCTCGCGCAAGCACAGCCTCGAGGAGGACCTCGTGGTGCTCGAGGTGACCGAGGCCGAGGTGGCGGTGCTCGGCAAGGAGCAGGCGATCGCCGAGACCGACAAGGCGCGCGCGGCCGCCGACAAGACGCGGGTCGCCCGCCAGGCCGAGGCCGATGCCGCCAAGCAGGCCCTCGACGCCCTCGAGACCGAGCTGGCGAGCAAGGGCGAGGGCGAGCGCATGGACGCCTTCCGCGGGGTCGAGGCCCTGCGAGCGCGCCTGGAGAGCACCCGCGACAAGGCGCGCGAGGTGACCGCCGCCCAGGCCGAGACCGCCAAGCGTCGCCCGGCGCTGGAGACGGCGGTGGGCGAGGCCGAGAAGGCCCTGCGCTCGGCCGAGGGGCTGTGCGCCGACGTGGCGGGGTCGCTCGAGGGCAAGCTCGAGCAGCTCGAGGTCCTCAACGCCAAGCTGGAGGCCGCGGGCACCGGTATGCAGCAGGGGACCCGCGACCGGATCGAGAAGGCCGAGCGGATCCGCGAGCTGCGGCAGGAGAGCGAGGCCCTGCGGGCCGAGGAGGCCCGCCTGGTCGCTCGCGACCGCGAGCTGGCGGAGCGGGCCAGCCGCGGGGAGGCGGAGCGCGCGCTGCTGGCGGGGACGGTCGCCGAGCAGGGCGAGCGGCGCGAGGCCATGCACCAGGACAGCGTGGCGGCGGCGCAGGCCTTCCGCGAGCGGCGCGAGGAGAGCGGCCAGCTGGAGGAGCGGCGCCGCCGCCTGATCCAGCAGGTCCAGGGCCTGCGCAGCGGGCTGGAGTCGATCGCCAGCAAGGTCTCGCGCGCCCAGCAGGAGGTGGCCGCGGCCGAGGCCATGCGCGAGCAGGCGCACACCATGGGCGGCGGCCGGGCCCTGAGCGCCCTGACCGACGCCCGGCTGGGCGGCGTGCACGGGCCGGTGGCGAACCTCGTCGACTTCGAGCCCCGCTACGCCGAGGCCCTGGAGGCCGCGGCCGGCGGCCGCCTCAACTACGTGGTGGTCGACGACGAGCACGTCGCCTCCCGGGCGATTGCGTTGCTCAAGCGGACCCGCGCCGGCCGGCTGTCCTTCGCGCCGCTCAGCAAGGTGCGCCCGCGCAAGGCGCCGGGGCCCAAGCCGCGCGGCAACGCGGTGGTCGGGTTCGCGATCGACCTGGTGGCGGCGGACCGCCGCTACGACGCGGTCCTGTCCACCGTGTTCGGCGACACCCTGGTCGTCGAGACCCTCGAGGACGCCAAGCCGCTGATCGGGCAGTACCGCATGGTCACCCTCGACGGCGACCTGGTGGAGAAGAACGCGATCATGAGCGGCGGCAGCCGCGGCGGGCGGGGCGGCCTGCTGGCGGCGGCGGCCAAGGCCATGGAGATGGCCGGCGAGAAGCGGCGGGCCCTGCAGGAGCTCGACAAGCAGCAGCAGGCCGCCCGCGCCAAGCTGGCCGAGGCTGAGGCCGAGCTGAGCACCGTCAGCGAGGAGGCGGCCACCCAGCGGGCGCAGCTCGCCGAGTGCGAGGCTCGCAGCCGCAACCTGGCGGGAGAGCTGGGGCGCCTGGAGGAGTCGCTGGCGCCCAAGGCCGACCGGCTGGAGAAGCTCGAGGTCGAGCTGCAGGCGATCAAGGCCGAGCAGGGGACCCTCGAGCCGCGCCTGATCGAGGTGCGGACGCGCCTGCAGGCGGCGCAGGCCGAGGTGGAGATCCTCGACGACCCCGAGGCCTTCAAGGCCTACGAGGCGCAGCAGCAGCAGATGGCGGAGGTCGAGGCCCAGCTGATCCCGCTGCGCAAGGAGGTCCAGCGCCTGCGCCAGGAGGAGTCCGAGGCGAACACCGCCCGGGGCACCGCTGAGGTCCGCCTGGAGGCGGCGAAGAAGGCCCTGGCCGAGGCCGAGGCTCGCGGCCAGGAGCTGACGGCCCAGCTGGCCGAGCTCGAGGCGCGGGTGGAGTCGCTGGCGGCCGAGCTGACGCAGCAGGAGCAGGCACTGGCCGAGCTGTCGGCGGAGCTGGCCGACCTCACCCGCCGGCGCAACGAGGCGCGCGAGGCGGCGCAGGTGGCCCGTGACAAGGCGCGCGAGGCGGCCCGCGAGGTGGAGCACCTCGGCGAGCGGCTGAGCGAGCTGGCGCGCGAGCTGGAGGAGCTGCGGCGCAAGGCGGTCGCCCTGCGGGAGGCGGCCGAGGAGCGCGAGATCGAGGTGCCGGGGCCGGAGGAGGCGCCCGCCGACCTCGAGCGCGAGCGCAAGCGGATCAGCAAGACCCTCCACGAGGTCGACCAGAAGATCTCCAAGATGGGCCCGGTGAACCACCTGGCGATCGAGCAGTACGACACCACGGTCACCCGCCACGAGGAGCTGGAGAAGAAGATCGAGGTCCTCGAGGAGGAGAAGCGGGAGATCCGCGAGCGGATCGTGGACCTCGAGGGGCGCAAGCGGATCGCCTTCCTGGAGGCGTTCGAGCGGGTGCGGGTCGCCTTCGCCGACACCTACCAGGAGCTGGGGCGCGGCGAGGGGCACCTGATCCTCGAGGACCCCAAGGACCCCTTCGCCGGCGGGCTGCTGATCAAGGTCCGCCCGCGGGGCAAGAAGCTGGGCCGGCTGGAGTCGCTGTCGGGCGGCGAGCGGGCGCTGACCGCGCTGGCGCTGATCTTCGCCCTCCAGGAGGTGAACCCGGCCCCGCTGTTCGTGTTCGACGAGGTGGACAAGGACCTCGACGCGGTCAACACCAAGATCCTGGCCGAGGCGATCCGCAAGCGGGCCGACGAGCGGCAGTACGTGGTGATCAGCCACCACCGCTGCCTGCTGGAGCGCTCGCACCAGACGATCGGCGTCACGCAGCGCAAGGGCTTCGGCACGCAGGTCACCGGGATCGAGATCGACGACATCCTCGCCGACGAGGAAGAGGACGAGCTCGCAGCCGAGACGGCCGGCGCCGGAGTGACCGCCGGCAATGGGGAGGCCGCCCAGTGATCCTCGAGCAGGAGGCAAACAGCGGCGGCTGGGGCGACTGGAGCGACGCGCCCGCTCCCGGCTCAGGTCTCGGCGGGCTCGGCGGCGCCAGCGAGGGCGGACCGCGCTGGAGCGGCGAGCTGGACGCGGCGGTGCAGGACGCCGTGGGCCTGGGCAACGACCCCGGCCTGGGGCTGCTGCTCGACCTCGCCAAGCGCGGCGAGTACGACCCCTGGGACGTCGACATCGTCGCCGTGACCGACAGCTACCTGACCGCCCTCGACGAGCGCCTCGACGCTCGCGACCTCGGCCGGGTGGCCCGGCTGATCTTCTACGCCGCGGCGCTGATCCACCTCAAGGCGAAGGTCCTGGCCGAGCGGCAGAAGACGCTCGACTACGAGGAGGCCCTCGAGCAGACCCTCGCCGAGGAGCTCGAGCTCGAGCTGAGCGAGGGGGGCTTCGGCGGGCCGCGCCTGCGCCCCGATGACCAGCCCCT
Organism: Planctomycetota bacterium; assembly: GCA_041690735.1. Lineage (GTDB taxonomy): Bacteria > Planctomycetota > J058 > J058 > J058 > JAWLGW01. The sequence continues at coordinate 1,614 of JAWLGW010000095.1, read as the reverse complement.
CGACTACGGCTTCCTCAGCGACCCCCTGGCGGGGCCGGGCGGGCTGCTGGCTCCCCGCGACCGGCCGGTGCGGCCCCGGGGCCTGTCGCTGGTCGACCTGATCTACGCCCTGCGGGAGTACGACGAGCGCCTGGCCCAGCGCGAGCAGGAGCTGGCGGAGGAGCCCGACTTCGACGCCGACATCGCCCTCGACGAGTGCGTGGGCTCGTCGCACCAGGAGGACCTCGACCAGGACATCGTCGACGTCCGCCTGGCCCTGTGGGAGCTGCTGGCGGAGGGGAGCGGCGCCGACCGCATCGAGGTGACGGCGCTCTCCACCGAGCACCGCTCGCGGGCGGGCTCGTATCTGGCGCTGCTGTTCCTGGCCCAGGACGAGGAGGTCGAGCTCGACCAGGAGACCTTCTACGGCGAGGTGTGGATCACGCGCGGCCGTTACTTCGGCGAGGTGCGCGCGGGCGTCCACGACGAGGAGCTCGAGCTCGACCTCGAGGACGAGGACGAGGACGAGTCGGCGGCGGAGGCCGAGCAGGGAGACGGCGACGAGGGCGAGCTCGCGGAGGACGAGCTCGAGGGGACCGAGGACGGCGAGGGAGGTGAGCGGTGATGACGCGACCGGACGACGTCCTGCACGAGGGAGAGGAAGCGGAGGAGACCGGGGAGGGCGCCGAGGGCGCTGAGGTCTCGCAGGAGACGGAGGCGGCGATCGAGAGGGAGGTCGCAGAGGCGGGCACGGGCACGGGCACGGGCACGAGTGCGGACGCGGACTCGGACTCGGACTCGGACTCCGACTCGGACTCGGACTCGGACTCGGACTCCGACTCGACGAGCACGACCGAGGCGGTGCTGGAGTCGCTCACCGCGGTGCTCACCGCCGGCCGCGATCCGGTGGCGGAGCTCGAGGCGCTCTTGTTCGCGACCCACGTGCCGCTCACCCTCGGCGAGATCGGCGACACCCTCGGCTTCACCGAGGCGGCGGTGATCGAGGGGCTGCAGCGGCTGGAGGCCGCCCTCGAGCAGCGGGGCGGACCCCTGTCGATCTTCGCCCGTCGCAAGGAGCAGCGCGGACGCAGGGAGGCCGGCCCGCCGGCCATGGGGTACATTCTCGACGTCAAGGCGCACTTCCGCCGCAACGTGGTCCCCGTCGGCCGGCCGGTGCTGTCGCAGGCCCTCACCGAGACCCTGGCGCTGATCGCCCTCAACCAGCCGATCCCCCAGTCGCGGCTGGTGCGCGAGAAGGGCTCCACGGTGTACGAGCACGTCAAGGAGCTGGTCGGCAAGGGCTGGGTGGCGAAGCAGAAGGAGGGGCGCAGCTACACCCTGCGCACCACCGACGCCTTCGCCGCCGAGTTCGGGCTGGAGAACGACCCCGACCTGATCAAGCGGGCGCTGGCCCGGGCGGCGGGCGTGCAGGGGGAGCCGGAGCTGGTCGGCAGCAGCCGGATCCGCTTCGAGGCTGGCGAGCTCGACCTGGTGTCGGAGGCGCGCGAGTGCGTGATCTCGGGCGGCGAGGCGCCCGCTCCCTTCGCCGGTCTGGCGACGGCCTCGCCGACGACGCCGCCGGGCGAGCCCGCGACGGCCGCGCCCGAGGGCGGCGTCGAGGCCGCGCCCTCGGCC
>JAWLGW010000094.1:0-11728 GCA_041690735.1 Planctomycetota bacterium | reverse complement strand
CCGTTCAGCACGTCCGCCGCCGCGACTGCACCGCGTCGGCCGCCCAAGGAAGCGCCAGGAAGGACCGCAGAGATCGCGGAGACCGCAGAGAAACGCGGAGCGGTCGAGGCCTGTCGGCGGCCTCTGCGTCCTCTCGGCGATCTCTGCGCTCTCCGAGGTTGTTCTTCTTGGCCCGGTACCAAATTCGCTAGCAGAGGTCCGGGAAAGTGCTCGCTGCTCCACCTGAACGGTTGCCGGGCCCCTTCCAAGAACGGGTGCAGCACGAATGAACGCCACCCAAGGCGCCCCCGAACCAGCGACAGCCGCTCTCGTCGACACGTGGCGCTCCAACGAAACAAGAGACCCCGAGGCACATCGTGCGACTCGGGGTTCCTTCCTCTGGCGCGGCGTCTGCCGATCAAGGGGCTGTTGGACCCAGGAGGTGCAGCGCCCTAGGGAAATCGAGCATTAGTCGCGGCTCTCACCAACAAGTGGCTGACCCCACCACCGCGGAGAGCGACTAATACTCGATTTCCGGCGCGGCGAAGGTGACGTCCTGGATCCCCGCCCGGACCACCTCGTTGAGGGTCGAGATCACGAACTTGGTCGGGACCTGCTGGCGGGCGTCGATGATCACCGGGAGGCCCTTCTCGCCGCCGCCCTTGTAGCCGGCCTTGAAGTCCTGCAGCTTCCCGTACAGGGCCTGCCACTGGGGGGCGTTCTCCGGGTAGTGGTGCTGCTCGAACTCGCCCGGGCTGTTGAACATGTCGTCGCCGACCTTGAGGACGACGAAGCCGCCCTTCTCGGCCTTGGTGGGCCGGCCGGCGCCGTCGTACCACAGCAGCTTGATCCGGACCTCGTTGAGGTCGATCTGGGGGGTGCCGGACGACTGCCCGCGGTTCTTGGGGAGGAAGGCCTCGATCATGCCCTCGGGGGTGCGGAACTTGGTCGCGCACATGAAGAAGATCAGGAGGTTGAACACGATGTCGATCATCGGGGTCATCTCCAGCTCGACCTCCTCGAGCGGGAACCGGTTCCCCTTCTTCTTCCTCGCCATCGCTTACTGCTCCGGGTTCTCTTTGGTCGCCGCGAGGCTGGTCTTGTAGATCCCGTGCTTCTGGCAGGCGTCGAACACCTGCTGGACCCCCTTGAAGGGCGCCTCCTTGTCGGCGCGGATGTTGACCCGCATCTTCGAGGGCGCCAGCTGCGGGTTGCTGGGGTCGGGCTCCTCCCGCTCGTAGCCGGCGGCCTCGATCTCCAGGAAGTCCGCCAGCCAGGGGTACTTGTCCTTGTGCTTCGGGTCCCCGGTGTAGGGGTTGCCCCGGACCTTGACCAGCCCCTCCTGCGGCATGACGTTGACCTGCAGGACCTTGTCCGAGTGGGTGGCCTCCATCTTCTTGGGGTCCGCCGCCTCGGACGCGTAGGCAAGCTGGAGCTGCTCCACCGTCAGGTTCGACAGCTCCGACACGATCATGAAGAAGATGATCAGGTTGAACACGATGTCGATCATCGGGGTCAGGTCCGGCTTCGGCTCCGGCTCTGCCTGATACTTGCTCTTCCTGGCCATGCTCCTCCTCCGCCCTGAAGGGTCCCTGAGCGCCTGGTTCCCGGATGGGCCCGACTACTCCTTGAACCGCTCCATGAGCTCCTCGGCGATGGCGCCCACCTCGAGGATCATGCGCTGGACCTTGTTGCGGTAGTAGAAGTACACCGGCGAGAAGAGGATGGCCACGAAGATCCCCATGCAGGTGGTGACCAGCGCCTGCTGGATACCGCCTGCCAGCTGGGCCGGGGTGGGCGGCGTGGGCGAGGTCGCGATCGTGTTGAACGCGCCGATCATTCCCCACACCGTGCCCAGCAGACCCATCATGGGGGAGATGTTCACGATGAAGTTGATGTACGAGATCGACTGCTGCAGCTTGGTCGACTCGAAGTCGCCGACCTCCTGCATGGCGTCGGAGATGTTCTCGTAGCTGGTGCCGATCTTGGGCAGGCCGGCCGCGATCACGTTGGTGAGGAAGCAGGGCTGCGCCTCGCACACCGCCATGGCCTCCTCGTACTCCTCCTCGTCGAACAGCTGCTCGAGCTGCCCGAGGACGTCGGGCGGCACGATGTTGTCGCGCTTGAGGCCGATGGCCCGCTCGATCGACATGCCCATGGCGACCACCGAACACAGGATGATCAGGCCGCCGATGGCGCCGCCGTACTTGATGAACTGGATGGCGCTCACGCCGCCGGGGTCGCCGGCCGGGGCGTCCTGGGCCAGGGCGACATCGGCGCCGAAGGCGACCAGGATGAGGGCGATCAAGAAGATCCCAACCGTGCGTCCTGCGAAGTTCACGAGCTTCGTGGCTCCTTCCTGACGACCTGCGCGGCGGCGGTCGACGTCGTCGCGTCGCTTGTACCGGTCCGGGCGGGTCGTGAGGTCACCGAGGTGTAAGGTCCGTTCCGAGGGGTCGTCAGGGCGAGTGCCTGCCTACTTGAGTTTCTTGGTCCAGGGGCTGCTGGGGCAGCGGCTCTTGAGCTCCTTGCGCATGGCCTCCGCCAGGCGCTCCAGCCCCAGGCGCTGGTACAGCTCCGCCGACTGATACAGCGCCTTGGGGTAGGCGCTGGTGCCGGCGAACCGCACCACGCAGGTCTGGTAGGAGATCAAGGCCTCCTTGAGCTTCTCCTTGTCGCCGCCCCGGTCCTCGGCGGCGGCGAGCTGGCAGTCGCCCTTGCCGACCAGGGCCCCGCCCGCCACGTCCGGCGCCACGCCGACCGTGCGGATGATGTCGTCGAACATGGAGATCGCCCGGTCGAACTTCTTGTCGGCGACGTAGGACTTGCCGATCCCGACCGTCGCCGCGCGGGCCAGGTCCGGGTAGCGGACGCCGCCCCGGTCCTTGGCGAAGTTGTAGTGCTTGACCGCGTCGAGCAGCTTGTTGGCGGCCAGCGCCGCGTCGCCCATGCCCAGGCGCGCCTTGGCGGCCCAGTAGGTGCCGAAGCCGTCGTCGAGCCGCTGGAAGGTCGACGAGGCGCCGCTGGCGTTGCCCTGGCCGGCCTGGGCCTGCCCCAGGCCGAAGATGGCGGCCGGCGCCAGCCAGTGGTCCTTGTCCTTGTCGAGCAGCCGCTTGAACTCGTATGCGGCGTCGGAGTAGGCTCCCAGCCCGAGGTGCGCCTCCCCCATCTGGTAGGTGGCGTGGAACAACAGCCAGGTGCCGTCGGGGGCGGTGTTGCGGGCGGTGGTGAAGCTGGTGACCGCCTTGTCGTACAGGTTCGCCCGCAGCTGGCTCAGCCCGCTGGTGTAGGTCCCGGGCGCCTCGTGGTAGCGGATCTCGAGGACCTGCTCCCCGGGCACGTCCTCCAGCCGGCGTCCCCGATTGGGCCGGTAGCGGATCGAGGCGAACTTCTCCTCGCGGACCTCGACGTCGCTGAGCTCCCGGTCGCCGACCAGGATCAGCGTGGCCACGGCGCTGGGGCCCTGGTCACCGCCGCGGCCCTGCGCCTGGGCGGGGGGAGCGGACAGGGCGCCCGCCACGATCAGCAGGCAGGGGAGCAGGCGTCGCGTCATGTCGGTGCAGCGCATGGGGTCCTCCTACTTGCTCCGAGCCTCCGCCTCGCGGCGGATCTCGTCGAACTCGGCCTGGAGCTCCTTGGGGGGAGTCTTGCCGAGGAGCTTCATTTGGTTGATATCGCCCAGGACCTCGCGCCAGTTCTCGCGGGCCAGCTTGATCCGCAAGAAGTGGAGGTCCGACTGCCACTGGCGCAGGTTGAGGTCGGTCGGCTCGAGCTGCGACTGCATGACCACGCCCTGGTAGGAGCCCTCGCTCATGCCGCGCAGCACGTAGCGCACGTCGTTATTCGCCTCGGTGACCGCCGTGGCCAGCAGGTTCTTGTCGCCGGTCTTCTTCCACAGGGCCCAGGTCGCCCGCTCCAGCGCGTGCACCACGAAGTAGTTGCGCTTGAACGACAGCTCCAGCGAGCGCACGTCGGTCCGGGTCCAGGCGGCGTTGGGGTCGGTGCCCGCCACCCCCTCGAACACCTCGTCGCTCTGGACCACCGCGCTGGGGGGGTCGAAGAACTTGAGCTCCTGCCCGTCGCCCTTCTCCAGGATCGTGAAGTACAGCTTGCGGTTGCTCTCGCGGCCCTGGTAGCTGAACCGGAACGGGCCCTCCAGGCGGCGCTCCTTGAACAGACCCCGGTCGACGAGCCGGCCGCGGTCGTCGCGGACGTAGCACACCCGGCGGACCTCGCCCAGGAGCTCGACCCCCTCCTCGAGGTCGCCGTCCTCGATCATGCACACGCCCATGTTGAGGCGCACGAGGTCGAGGCGCTGCGCGTCGTCGAGGTCCTTGGCGGCGGCCCTCTCCAGCTCGGGCGCGGCCGCCTGGTACAGCTTGAGGGCGTCGCGGTACAGCCCGCCGTCGAACAGCACGTCGCCGAGGTACAGGAGCACCGCGCCGCGGGTCTGGTCCAGCTTGGCGGCCTGGGCCCAGTACTTCGCGTAGCGGGCCGCCTTGGCGCGATACCGCCGGGGCTGCATGAAGTCGTTGGTCTGCTTGAACAGGTCGTTGCCGACGCTGCGCATCCGGATCGCCATGGAGTAGGCGAACTGCTCGTAGAAGCCGTCGTCGGTCTTGTCCGCGACCCGCTTGAAGTAGTCCTCCGCCGCCCGGGCGTTGTCCTCGCCGCCCATGGCCAGGTGCGCCATGGCCTGCTGGTAGCGGGCCCGCACGACGTAGCGGGTGGTGCCGGCCAGCGGCCCGTTGAAGGGCTCCAGCGCCCGCAGCGCCTGCTGGGGCCGGTCGAGGTCGAGCTCGAGCTGCCCCAGGTAGAAGCAGGCCAGGGCCTGCGACTCGAGGTCGTTGGTCTCGGCGCCGACGTCGGCCGCCTTCTGCAGGTTCTCGCGGGCCAGCGCCAGGTGGTTCTCCTTCTTGGAGTCCTGGTAGGCCTTGAAGTAGCAGTAGCCGGCGTTGGCCACCGCGTTGGCGTAGAAGGAGATCCGCTTCTTCTGGCCCGTCTTCTCGTCGGTGTACTCGGCCGGCACCTTGAGGTAGGCCTGCGCCGCGGGGATCCACTGCTGCTTCTCGTGGTGCTCCTTGGCGGTCTTGAGGTGGATCCGGGCGGCGTACTCCGGCCCCGCCACCTCGGTGGCCCCCTGCTCGATCTGGGCCATGAACTGCACCAGGGTCGCCGACCGGTTGGTGGGGTCCTCGCCGAACTGGTCGATCGCCTTCTTGCTGGCCGAGACCGCGAACCGCACTGCCTCGTCCGCCCACTCGTGGTCGGGGAACTCGGCCATGACGGTCTGGTAGGCGAGCGCCGCCTCGAGGTAGCGCTCCTCGGTGAACAACAGGTTACCGATCTCCTTGACCGCCTTGGGCACCCACTCCTCGCGCTCCTTCTTGGTGCGCGCGGCGACCAGGACGCCCTTGTAGCCGGCCACGGCCAGCTCCGGCCGCTGGCGGAGGAAGTAGCCCAGGCCCACGTAGAACTGGATCTCGGGGCTGTAGATCTCACCGCCCGTCAGGTCGGACAGCTCCGAGAGGGCGCGGGCCGCGCCGGCGCCCTCCCGGCTCATGCCCAGGCCGGGGATCTTCTGGTTCTCGGGGGCCCGCTTGGCGTTCTGGATGATCCGCCACAGCTCCTGGGCGCCGCGGGCGCCCTGGCCGGCGCCGGCCAGCGCCTTGGCCCGCTCGAAGGTGAGCAGGATCCCCATGGGGTGGTCGCGCCAGCCCTCGGCGGTGGGGTTCTGGTCGATCTCCTGCGACTTGGCGAAGGCCTCCTTGGGCTTGCCCGCCAGCAGCAGGGCCCGCACCGCCCCGTGGTAGCCGCGGATGCAGATCTCCTGCACCAGCGCCTTGATGCTCTTGCGGACCTCGGGGTCCTCGGGCATGCCGTAGGGCCACTCGACCATGGTGAGCTCGTCGAAGCCCATGGCGGCCTCGTCGTAGTCGCCGGTGGCCATGAGGACCTCGCACCGGCCCACGTAGGAGTACCACAGCCAGCGCACGTCGGTGCCCCGGTTGTAGATGTAGTGCTCGTAGCCCTGGAGCGCCTTCTTGTAGACGCCCTTCTGCTCCTCGCTCCCCTCGGGGAAGGTCTTGGCGTAGCTGGCGTAGGCCTCGGCCAGCAGGAACTCGGACAGGTCGCGCTGGTGCTCGATCTCCTGCCGCTGCTGCGCCTCCTCGTCGCTGGCGGTGCCGTGCTCCTCCTTGGTGAGCAGCTCGTTGACCTGCTTGGTCTGCTCGGCGATCGCCCCCTTGAACGGCTCCAGGACCGAGTCGAACAGCTTGCGGCCCTCCTCCATGAGGTCCTGCTTCTTGCCCTCGTCGGTCTCCTCGTTCGCCTGGCCGATGATCGCCAGGGCCCGGTCCTTGGCGGCGTTGAAGGCGTCGATCCCCGCCAGGGCCGCCCGGCCGTGGTTGGGGTACTTCTTCTGCAGCGCCTCGAGCTTCTTCTCGTAGTCGGCCAGCATGTCGGGGTCGTTGGCGTTGCGGGCGATCACCTTGAGGGCGTCGGCCGCCAGGAACTCGAGGTCCGCCTGCTCCGCGGGCGACTTCGCCTCCGGCACCAGGGTAGGCGCCAGCTCGAGCACCACCTTCGCCGACACGAACTGCAGGGTCCGCCGCATGAGCTCGGCGTGCGGCTGGTCGCCCGAGTAGTCGTCGGCGCCCAGCCGGCCCTTGCCCAGGGACTCGATCCGGCGGGGGTCGCCCCACTGCTTGGCGCCCACCAGCTCGGCCAGGCCCTTGGCCGCGCCCGCGCGCTCGGGGTTGCTGGGATACAGGACCACGCCGCGCAGGTAGGCCACCATGGCCTTGCCGGCGTCGCCGCCCTTCCACACGTGACCCAGCCCGGTCCAGGCGTAGCCGATCGCGGCGCTGATCGTCTTGTCGGCGGCGACCCGCTTGAAGGTCCGCTCCGCCTTGCTCGACTGGCCCTCCAGGACGTCGCAGTGGGCCTCGCCGCAGGCGGCGAGGTCTCGCAGCCCCTGCTCGCTGGCGCCGGTCGACAGGCGAGCGAAGACCGGCTTCGCCTCGCCGTGCTTGCCGGCGGCGAGGAGCAGGCGCGCCTTGCCGTACTGGCCCTGCTCCTCCCAGGCCCGGCCGAACTTGCCCGCGGCCAGCCGCTCGTAGCGCGACAGGGCCCCGGCGCCGTCCGACAGCCCGGCCGCCCGCTCCAGCGCCACCGGGGCGTAGAAGTGGCCGGGGTGCTTGTCGGCGACCTGGTCGTACGTCCGGATCGCGTCGTCGTTCCGCTTGTAGCGGTCGTACAGGTCGCCCAGCAAGAACAGGCCGTAGGGCTTGGCCCAGTCCTTGCCGCGCTCGACCACGCGGTCGAGGACGTCCTTGAGCTTGGCCGGGTCGCTCTCCCCCGCCTTGATCAGGCGGACGGCCCGATCGAGGTAGGGGTCGCCCGTGGGCCAGACCGTCGCCACCTCGTCGGCCCGGCGCGTCTGGCGAGCGCCGGCCAGCTTGAAGATGACCTTCTCGGGGGTCGCCTCGTAGATCTCCTCCACCTTCAGGGTCGAGCCGTCCTTGAGGACGATCTCGGCCGCGCTCGCGCTCGCCGGGACGGCGAGCGAGACCAGGGGGAGGAGGCCGAGGACGATAACGCTTGGAGTTCTCATGCGGCTGACACCCGCTGATGGCTCTGGGAGTTCCAACGCGTTCTCGCTGCCGGCCGAGGGACGGCGAGCGCGCCAGCCCCCCCCTTGATGGTCTGGGGGATCTTCAGCGCCAGCGCTCGCATCTATCTCGGCCTGGGAGAGAGGGATACGTCTCCCTCCCGCGGGCCCGAGGTTACATCACGACGCAGGGAGCGCGCTAGCGCTACCTGGCACCCGCCTACTCGCGCCCGAAGACTCGCCGCTCCTCCTCGCGAATGATCGTGATGTCGGCCTTGAGCAGCACGACCATGCTCGCCTGCAGCTTGTGCATCGCCTGGCGGCGGAACAGGTTGTTGATAATCGGGATCCGCAGGAGGAAGGGGACCCCGCTCTCGGCCTCGTACTCGTCGAAGTTCTTGAGGCCGCCCAGCAGCACGGTGCCGCCGTCGGGGACCGTGACCGAGGAGCGCAGCTTCTGCACCGTGATCACCGGCAGCTCGATCGGGATCGAGGTGAAGGCGTTGGCCAGGGTCACCGGCGCGGGGATACGCGCCGGCAGCTCGGCCGCCAGGGTCGGCTTGACCTCCAGGCTCACGTAGCGCCGGTCGTGGCTGACGGTCGGCCGGACCTCCAGGATCGCGCCCGTGTTGATGATCCCGATCACCGGGTTGAGCACCGGGATCACGCCGGTCTGGTTGACCTCCACGTCCTGGATGTAGGCCCGCTGGCGAATGTTGAGGATGTGCGACCGCTGGCCGTTGAACACGGTGAGGCGCGGCGCGTTGACCACCCGCGACTTCTGGGTCTTGCGGACGGCCTCGAGGATCGCCTGCAGCTGGAAGTCGTCCAGGAAGTTGTACTGGAGCGCGATGCCGCCGGTGTTCGAGATGTTGAACGGCAGGCCGGCGGGCGCCAGCGAGGACAGGGTGTTGACGATGCCCGCCCGGTAGTTGGCCTGGCCCTGCGCGTCGGTGTAGTTGTAGCCGACGTTCATGGAGTTGGGCCCGTTGGGGCCGCGGGGCTGGGTGATCGTGCCGAAGTCGTCGCCGACCGGGGCGGCGTCCTGGTTGATGATGTCGACGCCGAGGTGCTCGAGCAGGTTGTTCTGCACCTGAATGAAGCGCGACTCGACCGTGACCATGATCCCCACGGTCCGCCGCAGGGCGTCCAGGAGCTTGATGATCTTCTCGTGAGCGCGCAGCGACTTGCGGCAGATCAGGATGCCGGCGGAGTACTCGACGGAGCCCGCCTCGTCCTCCTCGCCCAGCTTGTCCTCGATCAGCTCGATCAGCTTGTCGGAGTCGACGCCCGTCGACCCCTCCTCCTCCTCGTCGTCGAAGGAGAGCACGCCGCCGGCCGCGCCGCCGCCGCCGCCGCCGCTGCCGGCCAGGTTGAGGCCGAGCTCGGGAGCCGGGAAGTCGGGCGGGACGCTGACGATCTCGTTGACGTCGTAGAACTCGAGGACCAGGTCCTCGGTGGCGTCGTCCTCGGTCCCGATCTTGATGACGCCGTTCTCGATGCGCCACCGCAGCGACTCGTGGGAGGCCAGCATCAGGGCCAGGGCGTTCTTGAGCGAGATGTTGCGCAGCCGGAGGCTGACCTCGACCTGCTCGCCGTCGATCAGGTCCTGCGCCTCACGGGAGACCACGTAGTTGAGGCCGGTGATGTCGCGCAGGAAGTCGATCGCCTCGTTGAAGGGCGTCTGGTCGAAGTTCAGGGTGATCTGCTGGGACTCGAGGCGGTTCTTGATCTCGATGACGTCCTCGGAGTCCTGGTCGCGCTGGAGCAGCTCGGCGATCGGCAGGTCCCGCGCCACGATCTCCAGCCACTCCTCGCGGTCGGGGAAGCGGAAGATCTGCTGGTAGGGGACGGCCGCGGCCTCCACCCACTCGAACTGGCGCCGCCAGTTCTCGACCTTGTCGCGGTAGGCCTCCAGCCGGTCGTTGCGCAGCTGCTCCTCGGTGGCGGTCCGGCGCAGGCGCTCCGCCTCGCCGTTGGTCGGCTGCTGGCGCAGCACGTCGCCGCACAGGCGGATGCACTTGTCGTACTTCTTGACCGCCAGCGCCTCGGCCGCGTCGCGCAGCAGCGCCTTGATCGTCGACTCCTTGAACCGGCGGGTGTTCGCCTTCTCGTGCTCGGCCGCCTGCCGAGCCGCCTCCTGCAGCATCTGCAGCCGGCGCCGCTCCTGCTCCTCGGCCATGCGGCGGGCCTTGGCGATCATCTCCTCGGCCTTGGCGCGCATGCCCTCGCGGTCGATGTCGTAGGGGAACCAGCGGATGGCCTCGAGGACCCGCTCGAACCGCTCCTGCGCCGCGTCGTACCGCTGGCGGTTCATGAGCATCTCGCCCTCGTTGAAGACGCGCTGCATCTCCACCCGGGCCTGATCGATCTTCGCCAGCCGCTCCTCGACCATGGTCCGCACCGCGTCGCGGTACTCGCCCCGCCGGTCGCCCAGGATCCACATGACCCGGTCGCGCAGCTTCTTGGCGTCGAGGTGCTCGGCGTCGAGGGCCACGGCCCGCTCGAGGTTGGCGGCCGCCTCCCGGTAGCGCAGGTCCATGAACAGCTGCCGACCGGTGGCGTAGTAGTTCTCGGCCAGCGCCTTGCGCTCCTGCTCGCGGAGGCTGCGCTCCTGCGCGTAGTCCCCCAGGCGCGGGTCGGCGCCGTCGGGGCCGGGCGGCGGGTCCTGAGCCGCGGGCCCGTCTTCGGGGGGGTCTTGAGCCGTGGGCTCCTCGGCCGGCGCCTCCTCGGCCGGCGCGGCCGCGCCTCCGTCCGCCGGAGCGGTCGTGGCGGGCGCCTCGGTCGTCTCCTCCGCGGGGGGCGGATCACCGGCGCAACCCGCGAGGAGACCGAGGGCAAGGGCGAGCAGGAGCTGGGGCGAGAGTCGCAGAACCCGCATTTGGACAGCCTTCCTCAACGGAAACCGGACGCTCCGGCTTGACGACTCGGTCGGGCGCGCATCCAGACCGAGGCTCGGGGGAGGGATATTAGCACGTTGCCCCATGCAGACCAAACGTTTATGGGCATTCGGCCGCGCCTGGCCGATGACTGGCCGATGACGCGGCCGTGACCACCTAACATGCTGCAAATATGGAGGTTGCAGCTCAGTTGGCCCTGTCGAGGTCGACGAGCCGCTCCGGAGCGTGACCCGGCTCCTCGATCACGACCCACTGGACCGGCCGGGTCCACCCGGGCCGAACCTCGCGCTCCTCGATCCCGACCGCGCGGAGCACCGCGCCCGAGTCGGCGATCACCTCACCCACGGAGACCTGCAGGTAGCGCCCGCGGAACTCACCGGCGGCCGGATCCCACCGCTCGACGACCAGGGTCGCCACGCCAGCGCGTCCCCGCAGCGGGTCGCCGGGGGTCACGCTCCGCACCACGAACCGCAGGGTGCGCGGCGTCTCGACCGCCTCGGTGGCGGCGCTCGCCTGCTCGGCCAGACCCGCAGGGAGCGTCGTCACCCCACGAGTCACCACCTCGGGGTCCTCCATGTCGAGCGTCCCCAGCGAGATCAGCCGGTAGCTGTAGCGGGCCCGCGGCGCGACGCCCGCATCCACGTGCTCTCGGGCGCCGGCCGGCAGGTCGGCCACGGTCCGCCAGGGGCCATCGCCCAACCGCCGCTCCAGGCGATAGCCCTGGTGCACCACGTGCTCGAAGCGCCCGGCGCTCAAGGAGAGGGTGATGCGAGTCCGCTCGACCGCGTCGATCGTCACCTGCGGGGCCTCGTGCACGAGCTCCAGCGGCTCGACCGGCGGAGGCGACGCGAGCAGGAGGCCCGGCCGCTTGTGCAGCGCCCAGGCCGGGAACGCCTGCGCCGCCGCAGGCGGAGCGAGCCGCGCCGCGGCCTGCTCGGCCCAGCGGGGCGCGGTCGCGGTCGGGAGCATCGGGCGCGACGCCGCCTCGAGGCGCGCCACGTCGGCGCGGAGCCGCTCGGCCTGCCCCAGCTCGGCCGGCGGCGAGGCGAAGGCGAGCCCGCAGGAGAGGGTCCAGGTGGCGGCCCCCGCCAGGAGGACCTTGTCGAACGAAGCCAGGGCGAGCCGAGTCCCGGCGGGCAGCGTGGCCATGAGAAACCCTTTCCAGGGCCCGACGCCGCGCGCGCACCGGCTCGAGCCGACGAGGGAGGGCGAGCCTCCGCTCGTTACACGTCGGAAA
>JAWLGW010000093.1:0-11752 GCA_041690735.1 Planctomycetota bacterium | reverse complement strand
CAGCCGTCGAGGAAGGTCACCTCCAGGGCGAGCTCCACGCGGACGAAGTCCAGGCTCACCTCGTGCTCGTACAGCGGCACCGGCACCACCTGCCCGGTGGGCGAGACGCCCTCGTCCTCGAGGTGGCCGCCCTCGAAGTCGAACCCGCCGATGCCGCTCAGGCTCAGCCGCACCGCGCCTTGCCGTCGAGGAGCCGACCCGGCCCCCTCGTCCCCGCTGCGTGGGATCGCGGGGTTACTTCAGGCGGGTCACCCGCCCGCGCCGTAGGCGCGCGGGGTGAGCGGCGCCGCCAGGAGGGCCAGCGCCCCCGACAGGAACAGCGGCGCGACCCGCTTCACCGGGACTCCAGGAGCGCCCTGACGGCCTGGGGGTCGTTCCCGGTGACGGCGCCCAGGAACTCGCCCTGCGGCCCGTAGACCCGCACGTACGGGAGGCCGGGCAGCTGGTAGTCGGCGGTCGCCTGCCGGGCGGCCGGCGACTTCCAGTCGATGATGTCGATCTTGCGGATCGCCACGTCGCCCCGCTCGAGGGCCATGCGCTCGAGGTCCCGCCCGAGCACCGCGCAGGGACCGCACCAGTCGGCGTAGTAGTCGAAGAGCGTGAGCTTCCCCGCCACCAGGTGCTCCTCGAGGTCCACCGCCTCACCGCGGGAGATCACCGCGAGGTCGAGGCGCGCCCGCTCCGCCTCGGTCAGGGCGTCCGCCGCCGCGGGCGGGGCGCCGGCGCTCCCGCCGATGGTCGCCACGAACGGCTTGCCGCTCTCATCGGCGCAGGCGCGCACGGCCGCCAGCAGGTCGTCCTCGCTCACCCGGCGCGGGTCGTGCCGCACCTCGAGCTCGCCCTCCTCGAACCTCAGCTGAACGCCGTCGACTCCGTCGAGCCCTTCCAGGGCTCGTGAGACCACCTGGCCTCACCCGGCGGGTCAGGTCATGCCCTCCACGTGGACGAGGGTGGTCCGCAGGGCCGCGTCCTGCGCCGGGACCGCCCCCTGCTGCGGCGCAGCGCCGCTGGCGCAGCCGGCGAGGAGGGCCACCAAGACGACGTGTCGCATGAGATGCACCTCCGCTGCAGGACGAGGATACCCAAAGGGCCGACGGGCCGTGGAGCGCACGCGGCCCTCCAGGTTACGGTGGTGCGAAAGAGCGAGGTCCTTCGATGCGTACGCCGCCGTCTCTCCGTGTCGCGCTCCCGATCGCCCTGGCTGGGCTGGCCGCGGGCTGCCTGGAGCGGCCCGCGCCGATCCGGAGCGACCCCAAGCCCGAGCGGGTGACGGTCGCGCCGGTGAGCTCCGCCGCCCCGCGGGCGCGGGCGCAGTGGGGGGGCTCCACCTCCGACGCCGGCGAGCCCGCCGAGCCCGCGTCCGCCGCTCCGACCACGAGCGACGAGGAGGAGATCGACGACCTGCTGCTGGCGCTCAAGCGGCAGCAGGAGGAGGGGGCCCTGGCGGCGCTGAAGGAGGTCGCGGCGGCGCAGGAGGCGCACGGGGCGGACGGGGGAGGGCCGGCCGACCTCGCCGGGCTGATCGCCGCCGACCGGGTAGACGGGCGGCTCGCCGAGGGGAAGGACGGCTACGCCTTCGCCGCCTGGACGACGGAGCACCAGGGGGAGCCCGCCTGGGTGGCCGTCGCCAACGCCATCGAGCCCGGCGACAGCGGCGACGAGGCCTTCGCCGTCACCTCGGCGGGGGTGGTGTTCGCCCGGCCCGCCGAGCAGCCGTTCGCGGCCGGCGAGTGGCGCGGGCTCTGGCCGCCCGCGGGCGCCCGGCCGCTGGGCGAGTGGCGGGAGGGCGCCCTCGAGCAGTGGCAGGCCCAGGCCGCCGCCGGTCCGCCGGAGGAGGCCGCGCCGACCGCCGGGACGGCGGGCGAGGAGCCCGCGTCGAGCGGGGGCGGGACCGGTGAGGGGACCTCCCCCGACGACGCTCCCGCGGTCGCGTCTGGCGACGCGCCCGCCGGCCAGGGGCCCGCCGCCGACGCTGACCCGCTGGCCACGGCGCGTCAGCGGCTGAAGAGCGGGGACGCGGCCGAGCGGCGGGCGGGCGCGCAGGCGCTGGGGGGCCTGGGGGCGGGCGCGGCGGAGGCGGCGGCGGACCTGGCGTCCCTGGTCCACGACGCCGACTGGGAGGTGCGGCTGGCGGCCGTGCAGGCCCTGGGTGCGATCGGCCCGGGCCACGACCCGGTGCTGGAGGCGCTGACCGAGGCCCTGGAGGACGAGCGGGCGGAGGTGCGGCGCGCCGCCTACGCCGCCCTCGACCAGTGAAGCCGCGCTGGCGACCGTCCGCCCGCGGGCACGGCTTCGGGGGCGGCGTTCAGCACGAGTGCATGATCCAGGCGGCGATCCTGGCGGTGATCGCGGCGGTGGCGATCCCTCAGTTGATCGCGCTGCGGGTGAAGGGCCAGGACCAGGCTTGCCTGCAGGCGCTGGCGGCGCACGCTCGGGGCGCTCCCTCGGACGCGCGCTGTCCCCACGACGATCAACCATACGTGTGGAAGCAGGTCGCGGCTCCTGCCGGCGGAGCGGGGGGGGCCGCGCCGGCCGTCGACCCCGACGAGGCGGAGGAGAGCCTGAGCTGTCCCGCGACGGAGGCCGTCCTGCCCACCGGGCCCCGGGTGATCCGGCGGGGGGAGGAGCTTCGCCTCCAGCAGGTCGTGCCGCCCCTCGCCTCGCCGCCCAGCGCGCGGCCCCTCCCGGTCCGCGACAGCCCCCTCGAGGTGTGGCGGACCGACGACGCGCTGGTCGTGGCCACCCGCGCGGGAGGCTTCCTGCGCTACGTCCTGGCGCCGCTCCTGGTCCTGGTGCCGGTGACCTGGGCGGGGCTGACGGTGCGGCAGGACTGGGATCCCGAGGAGGACCTGCGCAAGAGGCTCCTGGCGGCGGGGGGCTGCCTGCTCCCCCTGCTGCTCGCCTCGCTGCTGTTCGCGGGGCTCCTCCTGCGCGAGGAGGTCGTCCGCTTCCAGGCGGGCGGCCGGATCACCACCCACACCGAGCTGTACGGCGTCGCGCTCACCCGTCCGTCGCCGCTGCCGCCGGTGGCGCGGATCTCGGCGGTCCGGGAGACGCGCGACTCGGACCGGGCGGTGGTGGTCGCGCTCGAGGAGGGCGAGGAGCCGGTCGTGCACGAGCTGTTCTCTGCGCCCCGCGCGGCGCTGGGGCTCCTGGCTCACCTGCCCGCGGCGGGCGAGGTGCGCGTCGCGGCGGCGCCAGGCGAGTAGCGGCGGGTACATGGCGACGCGGCCACGAGGGACCGCGCCCTCTGGCCGCGCCTGCGCAGGTCGCTGCTGCCGGGCCGCCTACACCAGCGAGTCCTCGAACTGCTTCACCTCGGTCTCGGCCTTGTCCTTCTCGTAGCCGTAGCGCTCCTGCAGCTTGCCCTTCAGCGACTCCCGGTGGCCCTTGATCCGCTCCACGTCGTCGTCGGTGAGCTTGCCCCACCGCTGACGGATCTGGCCCTTGAAGTCCTTCCAGCGACCCTTGATCTGGTCCCAATTCATGTCGCCTCCTTGCTGCGCCGCTCGCCGGCCGGCCGCCGCTGCGCGGCCGGACCTCGTGCGGTCTGCGACGACGAGGCGCAATCAGCATGCCGGCGGCGGGCTCGCCACCGCCCGGCCGGATGAGGCCCCGGGGCCGCCGCCGGCGGGCGCTTTCGGCCGCTCGGCCCGCCTGGCGGCGCCCTCGGCGGGACGGAGGTGACCGCTGAGGACGCGTCCAGGACGACATCCGGCAGCTTGTGGGAGGTGTTCTGACCGGGCTCGCGGAGCTCGCGCTCGCGCGAGTGACCAAGCCAGCCGCGGCGAGTCGCTCCCGGACGCGTCCTGCGCTATGGCAGCGCCGAGGCCACCGCCCGCAGCAGGTCGTCGCGGCCGTACGGCTTGAGGAGGAGCGACGTCCGCTCGTCCTGTGCGATCAAGCTGCCCACGTCCTCGGGGCTGAAGCCCGTGACCAGGAGGACCGGGAGGTCGGGCCGCAGGGCGCGCACCGCCTCCAGGACCTCGGCGCCGCTGCGGCCCGGCAGGACCACGTCGGCCACCACCAGGTCGAGGTCAGCCGCCTCGCGCTCCAGCAGCGCGACCGCGTCGTCGCCGTCCTCGGCCAGCAGCACGGTGTGGCCGGCCGCGACCAGGAGGTCCCGGGTGAGGTCGCGCACCGCCCGCTCGTCCTCCACCACCAGCACCCTCGCCTGGTCGGACCGCGGCAGGGAGCCGTGGTGGAGCGCGCGACGCTCCTCGCTCAGCGGCAGGTCGGTCCGCAGCGGCAGGGCGATCGTGAAGCTGCTCCCCCGCCCCAGCTCGCTGTCGATCAGCACCGCGCCCTGGTGCTGCTGCACGATCCCGAGGACCGAGGGGAGGCCCAGCCCGGTGCCCTGCCCCAGCCCCTTGGTGGTGAAGAACGGCTCGAACAGCCGCCGCTGCACCTCGGGCGACATGCCGCTCCCGTCGTCCCTCACCGTCAGCGCCGCGTACGGGCCCGGCGGCAGCGGGGGCTGCCCCACCGCGGGCGTCGCCGGCAGCTCGCGCCGGTCGACGCGCACGGCGACCTCGCCGCCGGCCCCGGTTGCGTCCCGCGCGTTGACGCACAGGTTCACCAGCACCTGCTCCAGCTGGGCCGGATCGGCCTCGACCGGGCAGGCCTCCTCGGCCAGCTCGAGCCGGAAGGTGCGGTCTTCGGGCACCAGCCGCTCCAGGAGCCCGGCGGCGCGGCGGACCACCTCGCGCAGGTCGATGGGGCGAGGCGCTCGCGGCTGGCTGCGACCGAAGGCCAGCAGCTGCTGCGTGAGGGCCGCGGCCCGGCGGGCGGCCGCCGTGACCTCGTCCAGCGCGGCGTCACGCTGGGTCGCCTCGGTGGCGGAGCGGGCCACGTCGGCGTTGCCCAGCACGGCGACCAGGACGTTGTTGAGGTCGTGCGCCACCCCGCCGGCCAGCACGGCGAGGCTCTCGAGGCGGCCCGCGTGCTCGACCTGCTGCTGGAGGTGGCGGCGGGTCTCCTCGGCCTGGCGCTCCGACGACACGTCGCGCACCACCCCCGTCACCAGGCGCGGCGCGCCGGCGGCGTCCCGCTGCGAGACCTGGCCCCGCGCCCGCACCCACACCCAGGCGTCGACGCCGCGTACCCGGCAGTCCACCTCCAAGGCGTCGATCGCGCCCAGCTGGAGCCGAGCGAGGGTCCGCTCGAGCCGGGGCCGGTCCGCCGGGTGGATCCTCTCCAGCCAGGCGGAGAGCGAGGTCGCCGGCGAGGCGCCGGGCTGCACCAGCCCCACCCGCGCCGCCCAGGCGGCGTCGATCAGCACCGCCTCGCGCTGCGGGGCCCACTCCAGCACGCTGAGGTCGCCGCCGCGCAGCGCGAGCTCCAGCCGGCGCTCGCTGGCCGCCAGCCGCTCGGCCCGCTCGCTGGCGGACGCCGCGCTCCGCGTCGCCTGCAGGACCCACACCACCACGGCCGCGACGTAGGCCGCCAGGCCCAGCGCCACCGGCAGGGCGCCGCGCCACAGCCCCGCGAGCACGCGCCCCCGTGACAGGTGGGCCTCCACCGCGAGGCCCCAGCCGACCGGCGCCGTCGCCGACAGCAAGGGCGTCTCCTCGTCCGCGCGCGCCGCGCCGGGGGCGACGGCCAAGACCTCGCCCGTCACCTGGACCAGGCGGAGCCAGCCGTGGCCGTCGGCGGTCAGCTCCTGGGCCGCCCGGTCGACCAGCACGGTGCCCGTGACCACGGCCCGCGGGCGCCCGTCGACATCGAACACCGCGCGGGAGCAGATCAAGACCCGCTGCCCGTCGCGCCGGCTGTCGACGACCTCCAGCGCCATGCGGTCGTGAGGCCGGTCCGCGTCGAGGTGCGCCCGCACGTAGCGACGGTCGGACACGTCCAGGTCTCGCACCCGTCCCCCCAGCGAGTCCCACCGATAGCGCCCCTGGCGGTCGATCACCCCGAAGCCGCGGACCGGCTCGCAGCTGCGGTCCAGCGCCACCAGGAGCCCCTCCAGGGCCGCGTCGTCCAGCGGGACCTCGCGCACGCTGGTCGCCAGCGCGCGCAGGTTCGCGTCCACGTCGTCGATCAGCGCCTCGAGCTGGCGCGCCGCCAGGCGCGAGTGGTGCGCCAGGTGCTCGGCGGCGTCGTCCAGCTCAGCCCGGGTGTCGCGGTACACCAGGAGGGCCGCGCCCACCAGCAGCAAGGCCGACGGGGCGAGGGCCCGCACCACGTGGCGGCGCAGGAGCTGGCGAGCGCGCGGCGAGCGGCTCACTGGGACCGGGAGGGGCAGGCGCCCGCAGGGCGACGAGGCCGCATGGAGAGGATCCTACCGGCGGTCCGGCGCCCGCGGGCGGTTGGTTGGGTGGGCCGGCAGGGCTGGAGCGGCCCCGGGGGGGCCGCTTACAATGCGCCGCGCGCGCCCCACACCGCCGGGAGGTGCCCGTGCTTCGCCCCCTGCCCCTCGCCCTCGACGCTCGCCGCCTCCTGCCGGCGCTCCTCGTCGGCCTGACCCTCACCGCCGCCGGCTGCGTCGGCTCGAGCGCCCCCTATCGCCCCGGCTACCAGCCGCGTCCGACCCAGGAGCCGGTCATGGACGAGGTGGAGCGGGTCCGCCGCGAGGCGGTGCCGGTGGAGGTCGCCCGCAGCGACGCCTACATCAAGGCAGGGCGCAAGGAGGTGGCCCGGATCATGGGCTCCTCCGCCGCGAACCCGTGGAACAGCTACCGCGACGACATGAACGCCACCCTGGGGACCCACGCCGACGCCTACATGGCCGCGGCCGTCGGGGACGACGCCGGCGCCTCCCGTGAGGAGGAGTCGGGCGGGTCGGACGACGACCAGGACGGCGGCGGCGACGAGTGGGGCGACGAGCCCGCCGACGACGGGGGCGACGACGACGAGTGGGGCTGGTAAGGAGCCGCAGAGGGAGAGAGGGAGCCGCGGGAGGCTGTCGCTCGAGCGGTGGCTCCTCGCCATGCGGCTGGCTGTCGCTGGTAGGCGCTCCTCCTTGCGGACGGCTCTGTTCAGCGCAGAGTAGCAGAGGCGCGAAGAGCGCTCCCATGGGGAGATGTTCCTCGCGCCTGACGTCCCCTGGATCTTCCCCCGGCGCAGGCGCGTCTCGCTCGCGTCGCGCGGCTCCTTCACTTCCCCTGCGGCTCTCTCTCCCGGGGGCTAGGTGTCGCGGTACAGCCGGTCGAGCTCGGCCTTCGACCGCCGCTGCTTGGCGCCGCCCGCCTGGCGCCGGCGCGGGGGGAGGTCGTCGTCGTCGTGGGCGACGTGCGCCCCCGGCGCGGCGTGGGCCGCCGCCGGCATGTGGGTGACCGGCTGGGCGGCCGCGTAGGGGGCCGGCTGCATGGCGACGCCGCCCTTGGGGCGCTTGAGCAGCATCACCAGCTCTTTGTTGATGTTGTCGTAGTGCGTCGAGGCCAGCTCGAAGCCCTCGGCGCCGTAGTGGTCGAGGATCCGCTGGAGGGTCCCGCGGCCCAGCGGGTTCTCCACCACCACCTCAGCGCCATCGAGCGAATAGACCCCAGCGATCACCTTGTATTCCCACACGGCTCGTCCCCTCCTCAGGCCAGGTCCCGGTCCCAGCCGATCGCTTCACCCGCGCTGCGCGCCCGCCGCAAGGCCGCGAGGGCTTGCTGCAGCAGGTCCTCGCCGGTCCCCTCGCGGCGGTACTCGCCGATCCCGAAGGCCACCTGGAGGGCGCAGGAGGTGTCGCCCACCTCGAAGCGCGCCTCCTCCAGGATCTTGCTCAGGCGACGGGCCACGACCAGCGCGCCCTCGGTCCGCTGCTCGGGCAGCAGCACGCCGAACTCGGCGCCGCCGGTCCGCCCCACCGCGTCCACGTCGCGCACGTTGTCGACCAGCAGCCGCCCCACGCGGGCCAGCACCTGGTCGCCCGCCTGGTGGCCGTAGTTGCCGTTGATCAGCCCGATCCCCGACACCTTGCAGGCCACCACCGCCAGGGCGTTCTCGTACCGCTGCGCCCGCTTGACCTCGACCTCGAGGTCCTCCGAGAAGGCCTGCCGGTTGCGCAAGCCGGTCAGGCTGTCCGTCCGGGCGGCGCGCGTCACCTCGTCGAACAGGCGCGCGTTCCGCAGCGACACGGCCAGCAGCTCGCAGGCCTGCCGGATCAGCCCCAGGTGCTCGCTGGGGTCGAAGGGGCGCTCGTCGAAGCGATCGGTGAGGTTGAACACGCCCTCGACCTCGCCCGCCGCGATCAGCGGCGCCACCACACAGGACGAGGTGCGGTAGCGCTCCTGATAGGGGCGCGGCAGCTCGTCGGCGGCGGCGGCCAGGTCGTCGATGCACAGGACCTCGCCGGTGCGGACGGCGCGCGCCATGAGCGACGTCGAGTCGCCGAGGGGCACGGTGCGGTCGATCTCGCGGCCGTGGGTGTGGTGCTTGAGGGTCAACACGTCGCGCCGGCGGTCGAGCAGGTAGACCGAGGCGCAGCGCGCGCCTACCAGGTAGGGGATCCGCTGGACGCACACCTCGAGCACCCCGTCCACGTCGAACGAGGCCAGCTCCTTGGTCAGCGAGGTGAGGATCTCCAGCTTCTCGTTGGCGGCGCGGGCGCGGACCGACAACTCCTCCACGAAGCGCGTCTTCTCGCGCAGGCGCTGGTTCTCGCCGCGGAGGCGGACCGCCTCGCTCTCGACCACCGCCAGGCGGTTGCGGTCCTGGTCGACGGCCCGGCGGAGCCGCTCGACCTCGCCCCACAGCTCTTCCTTCTTGGATTGTCGCGTGATTCGGACCATAAATCCTTATTTTAAGGGCGGTTGCCAGAAAAGAGTACCACCCCGCGCCAGCGCGAGCAAGCGGAGCCGGCGCGGCTGCGGCAGCGGACCTCCGCGGTCCGGTTCCCGGGCGCTTGCCCCCTCGTGCGGGTCTGCGATAGTGACGCCGAAGCGGGGCGATGATGAGAGTCTGCGACACGATCTGCGACGCGATCGGCAACACGCCGCTGGTGCGGCTCAACCGGCTCCCTGCCCAGTGGGGCGTCGACGCTCAGATCCTGGTCAAGATCGGCTACATGAACCCAGGCGGCTCCTACAAGGACCGCATCGGGCTGCAGCTGATCAAGGACGCCGAGGAGCGGGGCGACCTCGTGCCGGGCGGCACCGTGATCGAGTGCACCAGCGGCAACACCGGCATGGGCCTGGCCCTGGCGGCGATCTCCCGCGGCTACCGCTGCATCTTCGTCATGCCCGACAAGATGTCCCGCGAGAAGATCGACGCCCTGCGGGCGGTGGGCGCCGAGGTGATCGTCACCCCCACGGCGGTCGACAAGGACGACCCCCGCTCCTACTACTCGGTGGCGGCGCGCCTCAACCGGGAGATCAAGAGCTCCTGGCACGCCAATCAGTACGAGAACCAGTCGAACCCCAAGGCCCACTACCTCACCACGGGCCCCGAGATCTGGCGCGACACCGACGGCAAGGTGGCGGTGTTCGTCAACGGCATGGGCACCGGCGGCACCCTGTCGGGCGTGGGGAAGTACCTCAAGGAGCAGAACCCCCGGGTGAAGATCGTGGGCGTCGACCCGGTGGGCTCGATGTACTACGACCGGTTCCACAGCCAGAAGGACATCAAGCCCGAGACGTACCTGGTGGAGGGGATCGGCGAGGACTTCTACCCCTCGACCATGCACCTCGACATCCTCGACGACGTGCTGCGGATCGACGACCGGACCTGCTTCACGGTCGCCCGCAAGCTGGCGCGGCTGGAGGGGATCTTCTCGGGCGGCTCCACCGGGGCCGCGGTGTGGGGCGCCCTCGAGTACGCGCGCCGCAACAAGCTCGACAAGGACACGATCGTGGTCACCGCGGCCTGCGACAACGGCCTGCGTTACCTGTCGAAGGTCTACTCCGAGCAGTGGCTGCGCGAGAACGGCATGCTCGAGAGCGAGTACCTGCTCACGGCCAGCGAGCTCATGGGCGAGAAGCGCACGGCCAAGATCCCGCTGGTCTCGGTCTCGCCCGACGCCTCCGCCGCGGAGGCGCTCCATCTCATCAAGGAGCACGACGTGTCGCAGCTCCCGGTCATGGAGAACGGGAGCGACCCCAAGGGGAGCCTGCAGGAGACTCAGATCGTGGAGCTGATCGTCCGCCACAAGGACCCCAAGCAGGTCAAGGTGGGGGAGATCATGGACAAGCCCTTCCCGATCGTCGGGCCAGACACGCCCCTCGAGGAGGTGGCGGGGCTCCTGTCGCGCGAGAACCCGGCGGTGCTGGTGCGCGCCACCGGCGGCGAGCTGGGGATCATTACGAAGTACGACCTGATCACGCACATCGCGCGCTAGCGGAAGGCGCCCTCGCTCCTCGCCTCCCGCTCCTGGCCCGTGCCGTTGCCCCGGCGCGCCGCCCTCCGGCAAGCGCCTTGCGACGCCCCCTCCTGCGCCCGACGGCGCCGACGAGGAGGTCCCGTGCGGCGACCGCGCTCGCCCGAGGTGTACGCCGGCCCGCTGACCAAGCTGTTCGGCTGGGCCGTGGCGATCGGCCTGGCCTTGTACTTCCTCGAGGCGGTCACCCTGGTGGCGCTGGGGTTCCTCGCCGCCGCCAGCCTCGCCGCGGCCATGCGCCCGGTGCGGGACCGGATCCCGGGGCCCCACGTCCTCACGTCGGTGCTGGCCGGAGTGGTGCCGGTGCTGGTGTTCCTGGGCCTCCTGGCCCTGATCGGGTGGTTCGCCGCCGGACCCATGCAGGAGCAGCTCGGTCAGTGGCCCGAGCTGGAGCAGAAGCTGGACCGGCAGCTCGCTCAGTGGGGGCAGGCGATCGGGATCCAGGACCCGCCCACGGTCCGGGAGATGGGCAGCCGCCTGCGCGCGATCTTCGTGCGGGAAGGCAGCTCCTGGATCGAGTCCACGGCCAAGGGCGGGGCCACCGTCATGGTCGCCCTGGCGCTGCTGTTCTTCGGGTGCCTGTACCTGCTCACCGAGCGCGAGGGCAGGCTGCTGAGCCCGGCCCTCGACCTGCTGCCGGCCCACCGGCGGCCGCAGGTGCGGGCGGCGGTGCACGACCTCGAGCCGCGCCTGCGGTGGTGGGTGATCGGCACCTTCGCCAGCATGGTGATCGTGGGCGTCGCCGCCGGGCTCGGCTTCTGGGCCGTGGGCCTGGCCATGGCCCTCCCCCTGGCGGTCCTGGCGGGCGCCTCCGAGATCGTGCCCACGGTGGGCCCGGCGGCCGTGTTCCTGGTGGCGGTGCTGGTCGGCTGGACCCAGGGCACCGGGACCGCGTTGGGGGTGGCGATCCTGTACTCGGCCATCCAGGCGCTCGAGTCCTACATCCTGGTGCCGCTGATCATGCGCCAGGCGGTCCGGATCCCCCCGGTGGTGACCCTGTTCACCGTGATCCTGTGGGGGCAAGTGTTCGGCCCCGCCGGGCTGCTGCTGGCGATCCCGATCAACCTGGCCCTGTGGAGCTTCGCCGACCGCCTGCTGCGCGGGCCGCGCATGGAGGCCGAGGCGGCGCGGGCGCGGGTCGAGCAGGAGCTGGCGGCGGCCGGGCGGTAACCGCCACCCCCGACGGTGGCCCTCGCCCGAGGGCGCCCCCCAGGCCGCTGGTATCATGCGCCGCTCTTCACCCCACGCAGCGGGAGCGAGACATGGCGCACGACCTGAGCGGCTACGGGCCCGGCACCCGGGCGGTCCACGGCGGCACCGAGCCGGAGCCGGTGACCGGCGCGATCATGACGCCGGTCTTCCAGACCTCGACCTACGTCCAGCCCCGGCCGGCCGAGGCGAAGGTCCACGAGTACAGCCGCACCGGCAACCCGACCCGGGACGCGCTGG
>JAWLGW010000092.1:0-11796 GCA_041690735.1 Planctomycetota bacterium | reverse complement strand
GGACCCCGACCATCAGGAGCAGATCGTCGCGGCGGTGGCGGCGGGCCTGGCGGACCTCGACGAGGACGTGCGCCAGGCCGCCGGCGAGGCCCGCGGCCTGCGCGAGCAGCTGCTGGGCTGACGGCTCGGGCAACCGGGGGAAGGCGAGGAGGAGCCAGGTGTTCACCGGGATCGTGGAGGCGACCGCGCGGGTGGAGGCGGTGGTGCCGCATGGCGGCGCGTATCGGATCCGCCTCGACCTCGGCGCCGTAGCGGAGGACGTCAAGATCGGCGACAGCGTGGCGGTCGACGGGACCTGCCTCACGGTGACCACCCTGCAGGGCACCCAGGCCGGATTCGACGTGATCCGCGAGACCCTGGAGCGGACGGCCTTCGCGGCCCTGCGGGTGGGGGACCGGGTCAACGTCGAGCGCTCCATGCGGGCGGACGGCCGCTTCCACGGCCACTTCGTCAGCGGCCACGTGGACGGCACCGGCCGGATCGCGGTCAAGCGCAACGACGGCGGCCAGGTGTGGGTCACCGTCGAGGCCGCGCCGCGGCTGACCGCCCTCATGGTGGAGAAGGGCTCGGTGACCCTGCACGGGGTCAGCCTGACGCTGACCGAGGTCACCGACACCACCTTCTCGGTGGCGCTGATCCCCCACACCCTCGAGGTGACCTCCCTGGGCGCCAAGGACCTGGGCAGCCTCCTCAACGTGGAGGTCGACATGATGGCCAAGTGGGTCCGCCGCCTGCTGACCGCCTACCTGCCTGAAGACGCGCAGGGGGAAGGGCAGGGCGAGGGGCCGCGGATCATTCACCCGGGCTCGGCCCTGGGCCTGAGCCTGGAGGACCTGCGCCGCAGCGGCTTCGGCCGGTAATGGGCTGGCAGCCGGGCGACCGGCGCGGCTGGACCGAGGGTCCCCTCGCGGCGCCTCGGGACGGCTTCGAGCTGTGCAGCGAGTGCGACGGCGGCCAGCTGTGCGCCGAGGCGCCGCACCCCTACTGCAAGGGGTGGTGCCACGTGTGCGGCGGGGCGGGGCAGTGGCCGCTCGATTCGAAGGTCGCGACTGGGCGCCAGCGCCGCCGCAGGTGAACCTCGAGGTCCTGGCCAGGCTGCGGACAGAGAACGGTCAGGATTGAGGAACGAGAGCCTCTCCCATGCCCATGTGGAAGAACATCCATGCCTTCCCTCGGTACGTGGAAGAGCGTGCCTTGGCAGAGTGGACTTCCGACAAAGCGGTCCGCGAAGCGGTGCTCGCAGTCGCCGATGCTCTCCTGGAGCTCGTCGAGAGCCACGAACTCGCACCGCATCACGTCCAGGCGTTCCTTCGCTCCGCGAACCTAACCGACTCTGACCCTCGGGCGTGGCGTCCCGGCTGCATCCGCCTCCTCCAATCGTCGCGGATCTTCCCCGACCTTGCTGGAGGCGCGGTTCGCTCGCTGCTCGACGAACCGGTCACCGCGGCCCGGCTCCTCGCCTCCTGTCACAACGACGTTCAACTCAGCGACGCGGAGCGGGAACAGGCGTTCAAGACGCTCCTGTCCGCACCGCCGGAGACCAGAATCAGCGCCCTTCAGGGCGATGCGCTGCGCTCCGTCCGCATCGAAGCGCAGCGACGCGAGGCAGAGCGGTCTCCGCGACGCGCTGAGGATGTGCTGCGTGATCTCGCGCTCGCGCGCGACGACGTGCCGGAGGGACTGCGCCGCGACCTCGCTGGCTTCCTGGAGGAAGACTAGAGCCGTCGGCGCCGCCGTCCCTGACGAGCGGGCGTCGGCGCGGCCAGTCCCGCCCTCTACCCCTGCGGCGGGAGCCGCCGGCTGCGGCGGCTGGTGCGGGCGCTGCTGGACGAGGCGCGCTTGGAGCGGCCGCTCACCCGACCGCTGGTGCTGCTGCGGCTGCGCCCGCTGCTGCTCGAGGGCCGGCTGAGCTTCTGGGAGATCCGGGCCGCCTCGCCCGAGACGCGCAGCAGGCGCCCCGAGGTGCTGCGAGGGCGCGGCTCGAGGAGCTTGGCCAGGGCCTCCAGCTTGTCGTCCGGGGTGCTGGCGAGGTCGAACCGCAGGCCGACCTCGAGGGCGTCGGGGTCGTCGCCGGCCCGCTCGACGCGCACCACCTCGGCGTTGACGAAGATGTCCTGATACATGGGCGGCAGCCGCAGGGTGCACACCACCGAGTCGTCCTCGAACAGGACCGGGTCCATGCGCTGGATCAGGAACCGGCGCCGGGGGCTGGCGACCTTGAGCCGCATGCCGCTGCGGCTCCAGTCGACGATCCGGGCGCGGCTGTCGGGCTTGCGGCCCCGGCCAATGACCGCCTGGATCTCGGCGTTCCCGCCGAAGACCTTGTGGCGGACGTGCTCGCGGCGCTCCTGGACCATGCGCCCTCCTCCGTGGGTGACCCGTTCGGGGGAGGCTGCCGCAACCATCGGTCCGAAGGGCGGTTGGCGCACTGCGCGTCGCCCGGCGCAGGGCTGTCAAGGGGTTACCGCGCCGAAGCCACGACCCTTAGGAGACGGTTCGGTGACGGTTTTCGGGAATTGGGTGTGCCCAAAGTTCCCGGCGACCTCGGCCTACTTGGCGCCGGGCAGGCTGACCGCGGGGATCGTCCGGTCGAGCAGCCCCTGCAGCTCGCGCCGCTGGGAGCCCAGCTCGTTCGCCAGCGAGCCGACGTCGTCGTCGTCGGTGTCGCGGTAGATCCCCCCGAGCTCGAACACGTCCCGCTCGATCACCCGATACAGGCGCGGCCGCGCGTCGGCCTCCCCCTGCACCAGGCCCCAGGTGTAGGGCTTGTGCTCGGGGAGGGTCCAGCCCCGCTCCTTGGCGAGGGCGACCGCCTCCTCGGCGATCGCCCGCTCGGCGGCGACGGCGTCCTCGAGCAGGGCGGGCGGGACCAGCTGGCGGTCGAGGCACACCTGACAGATCGAGGCGGTGGTCGTCAGCTCGTGAATGCGCGCCAGGTGGCGCCAGGCCAAGGGTCGCCGCACGGATCGTCCTCCTCGCAGGGGGTCGGGCGATTCTAGAGCGGGTCGCGCGGGCCGCAAGGAGCGAGGGGGAGGGCTGGGGGGAGGCTGTCGCGCGACGCGAGACGCGAGACGCGAGACGCGCCTCGCGAGGAGCCCTATCGAACACGGAATATCAACAGGGAATATCAATGAGAACAGCGAACGGCTCGTCCTCCGAGATCCAACTGCGTTGCCTACAGCAGAGCCATTTCCTGTTCTCATTCTCTGTTTGCTGTTGATATTCCGTGTTCGATCTCCTCGGGCTACCGCTGCTGCGTCTTGCGACAGCCCCGGGGGGGCAAAGCCCCCCCCGCGAGTCCCACTCTTCGCCCACCACGACCGCTCACTGCGCCGCGGCGCTTATCCTGCACTTCATGGCCTCCCCCTCCCCCCAGCGCGTGGTCGCCTGCCTGTCGGGCGGCGTCGACTCCAGCGTCGCCGCGGCGCGCCTGGTCGAGGCCGGGCGCGAGGTGATCGGGGTGTTCATGCGCTCGGGCGTGTCGCAGCACGCCCAGGGCGAGCAGCAGGGGTGCTGCAGCGTGGAGGACGCCATGGACGCCCGGCGGGTGGCGGACCTGCTGGGGATCCCCTTCTATGCCCTCAACATGGCGGACGCCTTCGCCCCCTTGATCGATCGGTTCGTCAGCGACTACGCCCGCGGCCGCACGCCCAACCCCTGCGTCCTGTGCAACCGGTGGCTCAAGTTCGGCCACGTGCTCGCTTTCGCGCGCAAGGTGGGCGCCGCGCGGGTGGCCTCGGGGCACTACGCCCGCGCGGTCCAGCGCAGCGACCGGTGGGCGCTGGCCCGGCCCCGCGACCGGGCCAAGGACCAGTCCTACGTGCTGGCGGTGCTCGAGCAAGACCAGCTGGCGGCGATCGAGCTGCCGCTGGGGGACGCGACCAAGGAGGAGGTGCGGCGCGAGGCGGCGGCGCGCGGCTTGACCCGCGTGGCCGGCAAGCGCGACTCGCAGGAGATCTGCTTCGTGGCGGGGGACTACCGGCAGCTGCTGCGGGAGCGCCTGCCGCCGGGCAGCCCGGCCCTGGCCTCCGGCGCGATCGAGGACGCGGACGGGCGCCTCCTCGGGCGACACGACGGCGCCGCGGGGTTCACGGTCGGGCAGCGCAAGGGGATCGGCGTCGCCGCCGCCGAGCCGCTGTACGTGCAGCGCACCGACCCGCCCCGCCGGCTGGTGGTGGTGGGCCCGCGGGCCGGCCTCGCCCAAACCGGCCTCTTGGCCGAGGAGGCGACCTGGCTCGGGGCTGCGCCGGCGCCGGGCGAGGCCTTGCGGGGCCGGGCGCAGCTGCGCGCCCACGGGGCGACGCACCCCTGCCGGCTGGTGGCGACCGGCCCGCGCAGCTTCGAGCTCGCCTTCGACGCCCCGGTCGAGGCGGTGGTGCCGGGGCAGGTGGCCGTGGTGTACGACGCGGCGGACGAGGTGGTGCTCGCCAGCGGCTGGATCGCCGCAGCGGGCGCTGGTGAGCCGCCCGGCCCCGGGTAGGGTGGGAGGCGTGAGCCCCACGCCCAGCGAGCCGCTCCAGCCGAACGCCCAGGACCCCGGCCCAATCCTGTGGGCGGGGCGCCCCGAGGTGGGGCCGCGCCTGCCCGACCTGGTGGCCGGCCTGGCCGCCGGTCTGGCGGTGGCGGGCGTCCTGTTGGCGAAGCTGCTGCTGTTCGACGTGCTGGCGCGGCCTCCGCGCGAGACGCTAACGGGCGCCCTCACCCAGGCGGCGGGCTACGGCGCGGTGTGGGGGCTGGCGACGACCCTGGCCCGCGCCTCGACCGCCGGGTGGGTGCTGCGCCACTCCGCGTCCTTCGTCGCGGCGGTGGCGGTGGGCGCGATCGCCACCGGTCAGGAGGGGCTCGCCCTGGGGGTCGCCCTGGCGGGGGCGGCGGTCACCACCCTGCTCCTGCTGGCGCGCGCGGGGCAGCGGCGCAACCTGCGCTATCAGGTGACGGCGCGGGCCGCCCTCCTGGGCGAGGACGGCCGCTACGTGATCGCGTTCCCGATCGAGGCCCCCCCCACGGTGCAGCCCGACCGGTTCGGCGACCTGGCGCAGGTCGAGTTCGAGCCGACCGCCGCCACCCTGACCACCCGCGGCGGGCGCGTGTTCCAGGTGCCCCCCCGGCGGCGGCAGTTCCTGCGGGTGCGGGACGCCGCGGGCCTGCTGGCGGCCCTCGAGTCCCCGGCGGCGCCGGCGAGCGACTGAGGACCCGTCGTGCCGCCCTCGCTCGCGTGGTTCCTGTGCGCGCTGGTCGCCTACCTGGTGGGGGCGATCCCCTTCGGCCTCCTGGTGGGGCGCGCCTGGAAGGGGATCGACATTCGGGAGCACGGCAGCGGCAACCTGGGCGCGACCAACGCCCTGCGGGTGCTCGGCACCAAGGTGGGGGTGCTGGTGCTCCTCCTCGACGCCGCCAAGGGGGCGCTGCCGGTGCTGCTCCTGCCCCTCCTGGCCGCGCGCCTGGGCGCGCCGGCGGCGCCAGGACTCGCGCCGGCGGGGCTGCCGGTGCTCGTGGCGGGCTGCGCCGTGGTGGGCCACGTGGCGCCCGTCTATCTGGGCTTCCGGGGCGGCAAGGGCGTCGCCACCTCGGCCGGCGCGATCCTGGCCCTCCACCCCGCCGCCTTCGGCGCGGCCTTCCTGACCTTCGCCTTCACCCTCGCCCTGAGCCGGATCGTGAGCCTCAGCTCCCTGGCCGCGGCCCTGGCCCTGCCGGCGGCGGCCGTGGCCCTCGACGGAGTGGCGGTCGCGCTGGGGCCAGA
Organism: Planctomycetota bacterium; assembly: GCA_041690735.1. Taxonomy (GTDB): domain Bacteria; phylum Planctomycetota; class J058; order J058; family J058; genus JAWLGW01. The sequence continues at coordinate 6,056 of JAWLGW010000092.1, read as the reverse complement.
GGCCCCGCGCACCGCCCTGTTCGTCCTGCTGGCCGCCCTGGTGTGGGTCCGGCACCGCAGCAACGTCCGTCGCCTGCTGGCGGGCACCGAGCCCCGCCTCGGTCAGCGGGCGGCGGAGGCCGAGTCGTCCTCGCCCGAGCCGTAGTCAGCCGGCCTCAGGAAACCTGAAGGCGCGCTCCACCAGGGCGCGCCCGGTCCGCGCCGGCGTGAGCCGCACCGCGAGGTCCCGCGCCGCCCGGGCCGCCGGGTGCCGCCACTGCCCCAGCCGCCCCAGCCGCCAGGAGCGACGGACGAAGTCGTGAGCGCGCGCGGCCCGGGTCGCCTCGTAGCGCCGCAGCCCGCGGGGCCCGTCCGCCTCCGCGCGCAGGCAGGCCGCCAGCACCGCCGCGTCCTCGATCGCCTGGCAGGCGCCCTGGCCCATGTTGGGGGTCATGGGGTGGGCGGCGTCCCCCAGGAGCGTCACCGGTCCCTCGCCCCACCGCGGGGCGGGCGGGCGGTCGCTGATGTCGTTGCGCAGGATCCGGTCGGGCGGCGTGGCGGCGATCAGGCGGGCGACCGGCTCGGCCCAGCCGGCGAAGCGCTCCAGCAGCGACGCCTGCACGTCCTCGGGGTCCTGCCCGCCCGGGGGCGCGTCGTGGGTGGCGAACCAGTAGGTGCGGCCGCCGTCGATCGGCACGACCCCGAACCGGGCGCCGGGCCCCCACAGCTCCAGGGCTCGATCGCGCGGGCCGCCGAGCGGACCGTCGCCCGGTCCGTCGAGCGGCGCGTCGGTGACGCCGCGCCAGCAGGTGTAGCCCGCGTAGCGCGGCGGCTCCTCCCCCAGCAGCTGCGCCCGCACCGCCGAGCGAATGCCGTCGGCGCCGATCAGCAGGTCGGCCTCGACCGCGTCGCCCCCTTCGAGGCGCGCCCGCACCCGCCCCTGTGCCTGCTCGTAGCCCCGGCAGGCGCAGCCCAGCCGGGGCTCGATCGGCCGACAGGCCGCCAGGAGCAGCCGCTGGAGCGTCGCCCGGTGCAGCGCCACGGGCGGCGGGCCGCCGACCGCGGCCGCCGCCTCGGCCAGGGACAGGGCGCTCAGCTCCCGTCCCCGCCAGTCGGCGATCGCGCCCCGCGTGATCGCCTGCCCGGCGCTCGCCACCGCCTCCGCCAGGGCCGGGTCGATCGCCCGCAGGGCGAGCAGGGCGTTGGTCTGGACCGTGATCCCGGCGCCGACCTCGCCCATGGCCGGCGCCCGCTCCACGACCCGCACGGCGCCGAACCCCGCCCGCTGCAGGGCGATCGCCGCCGTCAGCCATCCTGCCACGCTCGCGCCGCTCTACCACCGGCCCCGCAGGGATTTGCCCCCACCCCTGACACCGCCGACCGGTTCGCGTATACTCGCGCCCGCTCGACACGGGGTGTGGCCTAGTCTGGTAAGGCGCTTGACTGGGGGTCAAGAGGTCGAAGGTTCAAATCCTTTCACCCCGAACGGAGTAACCCCCACGACGGCCGGCTCTCGCGAGCCGGCCGTCGGCTTTCCGGAAGGTCTCTTTCCTGAGGGCCTCTCCCCAGCCCGCTGCGCTGCGCCTGATCGCTGGCGCCGCTGCCCGGCTGCTGCAGGGGGTCGCGCCCCTGGTTTCTGTGGCGGTCGCGCCGACAATGGTTCGCTTCGGGAGCGCGCGATCGGTGGGAGCCGTGCAGCAAGGGAGCGACGTCCGGCCCGCCCTGGTGGTGGGGGTGGGCGCGTCGGCCGGGGGCCTCGACCCCTTGCAGCGGCTGTTCGCCGCCACCTTCCCCGGCGGCGGGCTGTCCTTCGTCGTGGTCCAGCACCTGCACCCCGCCGGCGAGAGCCTGCTGCCGGGGCTGCTCGCCCACCGAACGAGCCTGCGGGTGGTGGAGGCGAGCGATGGCGCCCCCCTCGAGGCGGACACGGTGCTGATCGCGCCCCCGGGGACCGAGGTGGCGGTGGCGGAGGGGGGGGTGCGGGTGCGCCGGCTGCCCGAGGGCGCCCACGCGCGGGCTCCGATCGATCAGCTGCTGCGCTCGCTGGCGACCGAGTGTCCCGGCCGGGCGGCGGGGGTCCTGCTGTCGGGAGCGGGGAGCGACGGGACCGAGGGCCTGCAGGCGCTGCGCGAGGCGGGCGCGCCCACGATCGTGCAGCAGCCCGACACCGCGGACCACACGCCCATGCTCGACAGCGCGATCGCCGCGGACGTGGTCGACCAGGTGCTGCCGGTGGAGGAGATCCCCGGCGCCTTGCGCGAGCTCGCCGCCATGCTGCCCGAGCAGGCGCGCGCCGCCGAGGTCGAGCCGCCCGAGGTGACCGACGAGCACGTGGCGCGGCTGCGGGACCTGTTCGAGCAGCACCGGGAGATCGACATCACCCGCTACAAGGGCGGCACGATCAAGCGGCGGATTCGCCGGCGGCTGGTGCTGAGCCACCTCGAGTCCGTCGAGGACTACCTGGAGATGCTGGCCCGCAACGACGACGAGCGGCGGGCCCTGGCGCGGGACCTCCTGGTCGGCGTGACCGAGTTCTTTCGCGACCCCGAGGCGTTCGAGGCGCTGCGAACGGAGGTGATCGAGCCGCTGGTGGCCGCCGCCGGGCCCGACCAGCCGATCCGGGCCTGGGTGGCCGGCTGCGCGAGCGGCGAGGAGGCCTACTCGGTCGGGATCCTGTTGCTGGAGGCCGCGGCGAAGCGGGGGCTCGAGCGCAACGTGCAGGTGTTCGCCACCGACGTGGACGAGGAGGCGCTGGCCGTGGGGCGCGCCGGCGAGTATCCCCGCAGCATCGATGCGCGGCTCTCGCCCCACCGGCTGAAGGCGTTCTTCGTCGCCCGGGACGAGGACCGCTACCGCGTGCGCCCGCGCCTGCGGGAGGCGGTCACCTTCGCCGTCCACGACCTGTCGTACGACCCGCCCTTCTCGCGCATCGACCTGGTCACCTGCCGCAACGTGCTGATCTACCTGACGCCCGCGGCGCAGGACGACGTGCTGCACGCGCTCCACTTCGCCCTCCGGCCGGAGGGCGCGCTGCTGCTGGGCACCTCCGAGTCGGTCGGCGTCAGGACGAGCATGTTCGAGCCGATCTCCACCCGCTGGCGGCTGTTCCGCAAGGTCGGGCGCTCGGTGCCGCGGGCCCGTGCGCGCCGGCCGCGCCCGACCTCCTCGAGCGGCCCGCTCCGCCGCGCCGCCTCGACGGACGAGACGGGGCGCGCCGCCCTCGCGCGCCAGGCGCTGCTCGAGGCGCGCGTGCCGCCCAGCGTGGTGATCGCCGGCGACGACGCGATCCTGGTGACGCACGGCGAGCTCGGTCCCTACCTGCACTTCCCGGCCTCCGTCGAGCGCCCGCAGCTCGTGCCCCTCGTTCGCGAGGAGCTCGCGGTCCGGGTGCGGGCCGCCCTGCACGACTGCCGCGCCAGCGGCGCCCCGGTCGCGGTCGAGACCCTCGCCCCGGGCCCGCCCCGGCGCCGGGTCCGGATCACCGTGACCCCGGCCCCCGCGGTGGGGCCGGGCGCGGCGACCGTCGGGTTCGAGGAGCTCGCCGCGCCCGATCAGGCAGCGGGCGCCGAGCGCGGCCTGGTCGAGGAGCTCGAGCGCGAGCTCCACGCCACCCGGGAGGACCTGCGCAGCACGGTGGCCCAGCTCGAGTCCAGCAACGACGAGCTGCTCAAGTCGCACGTCCAGCTGTCGGCGGCCAACGAGGAGCTGCAGGCGAGCAACGAGGAGCTGGAGGCCACCGCCGAGGAGCTGCGCTCGCTCAACGAGGAGCTGTCGGCGACCAACGACCAGCTGAAGGAGAAGAACGACGAGCTGAGTCGGACCCACGACGACCTGCGCAACTTCTTCGCGAGCACGCAGCTGGCCACGCTGTTCCTGGACCGGCACCTGTGCATTCGCCGGCTCAGCCCGGCGGCCAGCGCGCTGCTCCAGCTGGAGCGGAGCGCCGAGGGGCAGGAGCTGCAGGCCCTGGTGCGCGAGCTCCTGCTGGCGGACCTGCCCCGGGACGCGCGCGCCGTCCTGGGGGGCGCCCCCGGCGCCACGCGGGAGCTGCGGGACGCCGACGGGCGGTGGTTCGTGCGCCAGGTCCTCCCCTACCGCTCGCGCAGGGCCGGCGACCGGGTCGAGGGGGTGGTGGTCACCCTGGTCGACATCACGCAGGTGCGCGAGGCGACCGAGCGGATCGCGGCCCGGGAGCGCCAGCAGGCGGTGATCGCCCGCCTGGGGCTGCAGGCGCTGCGAGCGGACGAGCTGGAGGGGTTCCTGCGCCAGGCGGTGCGCGAGGTCCAGCAGGCCCTGAGCGTGGACCTGTGCGAGGTGCTCGAGCTGCAGCCCGACCACCAGCACCTGCTCCTCAAGGCGGGCATCGGCTGGGAGGAGGGCCAGGTCGGCGCGGCGACGGTGGGCGCGGGGCTGGACTCGCAAGCGGGCTACACCCTCTCGGTGGGCGAGCCGGTGATCTCCGAGGACCTCGCCGCCGAGAGCCGCTTCGCGCCGCCCCGGCTGCTGCTCGACCACGGCGCCGCCAGCGGCGTGACCTGCCCCGTCGTCGAGGGCGAGCTGGTGTACGGCGTCCTGGGCGCTCACACCCGCGCGCGCCGCCGGTTCGCCCCCGAGGACGCCGACTTCCTGCAGGCGGTCGCCAACCTGCTCGCGACGGCGATCAGCCGGCGCAACGCGAGCGTCCGGCTGGCGATCGAGCGGGGCGCGGCGCTGAGCCTCTCCGACTCGCGCGACCTCGGCGAGGCCGTGGCCCGCCTGTTCGAGGTGTTCGCCCAGGAGCTCGAGGTGGTGGTGGCCGAGGTGTGGCTGCCGGGCGAGGAGGCGCCCGAGACCCTCACCTGCGCCCACTTCCTGTCCTCGGGGTCGCCGCTGAAGGTGGAGGAGCTGCGGCGCGCCTTCGCGGACCGGACCTTCCGTAAGGGCGAGGGGCTGGTGGGGCAGGTGTGGGAGCGCGGCGCCGCCACCGGCTGGAGCTCGATCAGCGACGGCTCGCCGTTCGTCCGCCCCGCGGAGGCGGAGCGCCTCGGGCTGCAGACGGGCCTCGCCCTCCCGATCGTGGTCGAGCGGCAGGCGCGGGGCGTCCTGAGCCTGTTCTCGCGCCGGCAGCTGGTGGCCGACCCCGCCCTCCTGCAGACCCTCGAGGCGCTGGGGCGCGCGCTGGGCGAGTTCACCCGCCGGGTCGCGGCCGAGGAGGAGCTCCGCGAGAGCGAGGCGCGCTTCCGCGGCACCTTCGAGAACGCCGCGGTGGGGATCGGGCACGCCGCGCCCGACGGCCGGTGGCTGCGGATCAACGACCGCCTGTGCCAGATCACCGGGTACAGCCGCGAGGAGCTGCTGGGGAAGACCCTCCAGGACATTACCCACCCCGACGACCTCCCGGCCGACCTGGCTCAGGCAAACCGGCTGGCGGCGGGCGAGATCGACTCCTATCAGCTGGAGAAGCGCTACCTCCGCAGGGACGGCCGCCCGGTGTGGGTCGAGGTCACCAGCTCGGTGGTGCGCGGTGCGGGCGGCGCGCCGCGCTACTTCATCGGCGTGGTGACCGACATTCAGCGGCGGGTCGAAGCGGACGCGGCCCTGCGCGAGAGCGAGGAGCGGTACCGGGCGGTGGGCGAGTCGATCCCGTATGGGGTGTGGACGGCCACCGCCGAGGGCAACTGCACCTACCTCAGCGACTCGTTCCTGGAGCTGACGGGCCTCTCCCTCGACGAGGTGCGCGGCTTCGGCTGGACCAGCGCCCTGGCCCCCGAGGAGGTGGAGCCGACGCTGCGGGCCTGGCGACAGAGCGTCGCGACGGGCGCGCCCTGGGAGCGAGAGCACCGGTTCCGCAGCAGGGACGGCGGCTGGCGGACCGTGCTCAGCCGGGGCCGCCCGATCCGCGACGCGGAGGGGCACATCGCCGGCTGGGTGGGCCTCAACCTCGACATCACGGAGCGCAAGCGGATCGAGGAGGCGCTGCGCGCGGCCGACCGGCAGAAGGACGAGTTCATCGCCATGCTGGGGCACGAGCTGCGCAACCCCCTGGCCGCGATCCGCTCGGCGGCGCAGCTCCTCGGGCTGCGCCGCGACGCGGCCCC
>JAWLGW010000091.1:0-11869 GCA_041690735.1 Planctomycetota bacterium | reverse complement strand
CACCAGCGTCCGGTCGCCCGGGGCCGGGTCGGTGTCGGTGATCGTCAGGTCGCGCGCGGCCAGGCCGCGCTTCACGCGCTCGGGCAGCGGCGTGCCGCCCTTGCCCACCGCCAGCCGCAGCCTCACCAGCAGCTCCGCCTCGCGCCGCTCCTCCCAGGCGGGCTGCACCTGCGCGGCCCACACGCGCGCCGTCGTGGCCAGCCCGTTGGCTCGCAGCGGCGCGGCGTCTCCTCCCAGCGCCTCCTCGAGCCGCGCCAGCGCCGTCAGCGCGTCCGTCACGGCGGACGACATGTCGCCGCGGGCCAGGGCGTCGAGCTCGCGGAGGTAGCGGGCCTCCGCTCGGGCGCGCAGCCAGCCGCGCGCGCGGTCGTCCAGCCGCCGCGCGCCGCTGGCCCAGCGCGGCAGCTCGTCGCGATCCAGGACGTCGAGCTGGCGCGCGCGCGCCGGGGTGAAGGCGCGGTCGAGCTGCAGGGCTCGCTCCAGGCGCGCCCGGGCGCCCGCCGGATCGCCTGCCGCCGCGCAGGCGACGGCGTCGGCGACCAGCAGGGCGGGATGCGAGCGCGACGCCATCGGCGGGGGCGCCTCGGCCAGCGGGCCGCGCGCTACTCGCCAGGCGGCCTCCGCCAGCGCCAGCGCGTCGCGCCGCCGCTCCGCCGCCTCCTCGGGCACCCTGCCGGCGAGGTCGGTCAGCAGCGCCACGAGCGCCTCGAGGCGCTCAGGGTCGCCCGGCTCCGCGCCCGCGAGGACCGGCAGGGCGAGCGGCTCCGCTTCCGCCTCGAGCGCTGCCAGAGCGGCGTCGGCGCCGGCGTCGGTTTGCGATCGCAGCGCCGCCTGCCCCACCAGCCCGAGGCCCGCGAGCAGCAGGGCGCCGGCGAGCGCCGCCGTCCAACGTGGCCGCGCGCGAGGGGCGACCTCCCCCCGCGCCAGCCCTTCGAGGCGCGCGATCAGCCGGCCGAGGTCGGGGCGCGCCTGAGGGTCCTTCGCCAGGAGCTCGTGCACGAGCGCGTCGAGGGCGGCGAGCAGCGGCTCGTCTCGGGCGGTGACCGTCGCGGCGCGCACAGCGCACACGCGGGGCGGGGGCGAGTGCACCACCGCCTGCAGCACCGGCAGCACCTGCTGCCCCGGGAAAGGGGGCCGACCCGTCAGCAGCGCGAACACCAGCGCCCCCAGGGAATACACGTCGGCTTGCTCGTCCGCCCGGCGGCCAGCCGCCTGCTCGGGCGCCATGTAGTGGGGCGTGCCCAGCACCTCGCCCGTCGCCGTCAGCCGCAGCGAGGCGCCCTCGGCGCGCGCCAGCCCGAAGTCGGTCAGGCGCGGCTGGCCCTGGTCGTCGATCAGCACGTTGGCGGGCTTGACGTCCCGGTGCAGCACGCCCTGTCCGTGCGCGTGGCGCAGGGCGCGCGCCAGCTCGAGGGCGACCTCGAGGGCCTCGCGCGGCGGCAGGGGGCCGCCTCGCGCCAGGCGGTCCGCCAGGGAGCCGCCCGGCAGCAGGTCCTGGACCAGGAACGGGGTGTCTCCCGCGAGCGCGGCGGTGTGGACCCGGACCACGTGGGGGTGGTCCAGCTTCGCCAGGCTCTGCGCCTCGCGCTCGAAGCGGAGCCGGTCTTCGGGGCCCGCGGTGGCGAGGAGCGTCTTGAGGGCGTAGCGGACGCCGGTGGCGACGTGCTCCGCCTCCCACACCACGCCCATGCCGCCCCGCGCCAGCTCGCGCACGAGCCGATAGGCGCCCAGCTGAGCCCCGGGTGCGAGGGCGCTGACGACCCCCGATCCCATCCGCGCCGCGCCTTGCCTCAGCTGCCGCAGGGCGGCGTCGAGCCGCTCGGGCTCGACCAGGCCGCGCGCCAGCAGGGTCCTCGCCAGGGCCAGGTCGTCGCCCGAGCCGCGCCGGGCGCGGGCCTCCTCCAGACAGGCGCGCAAGGTGTCGACCGGGGCCCAGCCGGCGGCGGCGGCGAAGCGGGCGCGGGGGGTGTCGTGCCCGTCACCCTTCGCCGGCATCGGTCGCTACTCCGGGCGCGGCAGGTCGACCACCAGCCAGCGCCCGTCGACCTGCTCCACCACGAAGGGCAGGTGGGGGGCCGTCGTCGGCGCCACCGCCACCCGTCCGTCAGGGAGGGGGCGCGCCACGAGGTCGCCCTCGCCCACGGCGTCGGCCGCCAGGTTGAGCCCGCGCGCCTGCAGCCACTCCGGGTCGCTCAGGCGATCGAGGAGCACGTCGGCGAAGGTCCGCCGCAGGCCGTGGTCTCCCGAGTCGCCGCCGGCGGCGCGATAGACCGCCCCCACGTCCAGCCGCTCGAGGGCCTGCGCTCGGTGGCCTCGGGCCAGGGCGTGCAGCAGCGCGGCCACCGCGCCCTCGGCGCCCTCCAGGGCGGTCCCCTCTCGCCGCAGGGCCGGATCGACGAACCGGAGCCGCGGCCGCTCACCCGCAGGGATCAGACGCCGCAGGGCGCCGCCGGGCTCCCTGTCGCGCAGGGCCCGCAGCTCCGCGGCGCCCTCGCGGCGGGCGAGGGCCAGGCCGGGGCGCTCCTGGCCCTCGCCCAGGTGCACGGTCGCCGCGTCGTCCACCGACAGCCGCCAGGCGGTCGACAGCCCGGTCTCCAGGTCGAGCGCCCGCAGGCTGTACCGCGCCCCCAGGTCGGCGGGCGCCAGCCGCGCCAGGCGCTCGCCCGCCCCCAGCGGCGGGGTCAGCACGAGCAGGTCGTCGGGCGCGTCCTCCAGCACGGTCCGGACGGGAGGCGCGCTCGCCTGCGCCACATAGCGGACCCAGCGCCCCTCCTCGCGGCGGAGCGTCACCCGCTCGCTCGACACCACCCCTTCGCCCCGGGGCTCCTCGGTCTCGAGGACCAGCTCCAGGGGGGTGAAGTCCGCCAGCAGGTCGGCGCGCACCAGCATGCGCACCGAACCCAGGCCCGCCAGCTCCACCGACAGCCGGTCGGTCAGGCGGTAGATCGGCTGGCCGTCCCGCTCCAGCAGGTCGGTGCGCAGGACCAGCGTGCCCACGGGGTCGCTGTCGCCCACCTGCACCGACAGCCGCAGCACCCCCGACAGGTCGCGCCGCAGCCCGCCCTCCGCCAGGCTGCTCCGCAGCCGCTCCCCCGCCTGGCGGGGGCTCTCCTGGGCCGACGCCGAGGCGCAGGGAAGGAGGAGGGCGATGCTCAAGAAGGAGCCGCAGAGCGCGCGGAGAGCGCAGAGATCGCGCCGCGGAGTCTGCGCGCAGCGCTGCGCTCTCTGCGGTCCCTCTCCCGCTGCAGGCGGCCTCCCCGGGGCAGGTCTCACAGCAGTCGGGTGATCGCCCGCAGCGCGTTGGGCAGGTCGCGCGCCTCACCGTAGCGGAGCAGGTCGCGGCTGGTGGCGTCGAACGCCTCGGGGAAGCGCTCGGCCGCCTCGGCCAGCGTCTTCCCGCCGCGGGTGGTGCTGCGCAGCCCTTCGGCCACCTCGCCCAGGGGGCCGTGGTGGAAGTCGTGGGCCAGCTCGGCCAGGGCCTCGTCGGTGGAGAAGCCGCTCTCGACCAGCAGCGCCCAGGTCTCGAAGAACCGCTGACGGGGGTCGAGCTCGCCGTCGACCTTGGAGCGCACCAGGCGGGCCAGCTTGGGCAACACCACCGTGAGGCAGCTCGACCGGCGGGCGGCGTTGAGCAGCGCCAGCGAGCTGCGCGAGCACAGCTGCGGGTAGTCGGACAGGACCGCGGTGAAGTCGCCGCCGCGCTCGACGGACGCGATCATGGCGTCGTAGGCCTCGCGGAGGACGGGGTCGCGGCAGTCCAGCCGCAGGTTGCGGAAGGAGTCGAGCAGGGGGCGGCCGAGCTCGATCAGGATCGCCAGGTTGTTGATGAAGCGGAGCTCCGCCGAGTCGTTCACGTCTCCGTCCTCCTCCTCGCCGCCGTCGTGGCGGCGCGGCTGGCCACTACCCTAGCCCGAGGTTGCGCCAGGTGCCGCTCCGGGTCAAGGGGGCGGGGCGAGGCCCGCCGCGGCGTGGGGTCCGCCCTTCGCCAGCACCGCCAGCATGCCGATCGAGCGGCCGCGCTGCGTCCACCACCGCTCCCCGAGCAGGTCGTAGGCGCTGATGAACGTGGGCGGGGCGTCGAGCCACGGGCTGTGCTCGGCGCTCCACTCCGCCCGCGGCTGGACGGCGTCGCGGCTGGGCGGCTGGTCGAACTCCGTCAGGCGCGGCGGCGTGTTGATCGCCCGCCGCACCGCGCGCTCCTCCTCGGGAGAGCGGCAGGCCTCGACCAGGCCCAGGAACGGCCGTCCCCACCTGTCGGGCGAGAGGGTCGCGTTCGGCAGGTCGAGGCCTCGCTCCGCCAGGCGCGCCCGCGCGCGCTCGGTGAACAGCGCGAACGCCTCCTCCCAGAACCGCTCTCCCAGCCCGTGGGTCTCCTCCAGGGCGAGCAGGCGCGGGAAGGCGTCTGAGACCACCTCGAAGGGGAGCCCGCGCACGGGGGAGCGCTCGCCGTCGAACAGGGCGTCGAGGAGGGCCAGGGTGCAGCCGACGTCGATGTCGTGCTGCGCCGCGCGCATGCGCTCGAGGTCGGGCGGGTGACCGAGCTGCTGCTCGAACCGCACGTAGGGCTCGGCGCGGAAGCCCAGCTGGTTGTAGGTGAAGCGGCCGCGGTTGTGCCGCCGCAGCGCGCCGCGCGCCTTCAGCCGCTGGCCTGCGTGGCGCAGCAGCCGCGAGAAGAACCGCCCCCGGGCGAGGGAGTCCTCGGCGAGGGGGTGGAAGGCGCGCAGGAACTCGGGGTCGCGGAAGGCGCCGGAGAGGTAGGCCCGCGTGTACAGGTTCCAGTACACGTGGACGTCGCGCCGGTAGCGGACCAGGCTCAGCTCGTGCGAGGCGAAGGTGGGGTACAGGCCGGCGACCGACAGCAGGAAGTGCTCGTACACCAGCTCCAGGGTCCGCTCGTACAGGGCCAGTCGCTCGGGATCGACCGGCGCGCGCGAGCCCTCCGCGGCGGGGGCGTCGCGGCCGATCAGGTCGGCCACGTACTCGCACTGGAGCGCGATCAGGTCGATCCCGTTGCTGAAGAAGGGGTCGACGAAGCCCGCGGCCAGCCCCAGCCAGGCGACGCGGTCGGGGGTGATGTAGCGGCGGGGCCGGAACGAGAACTTCTTGAGGGCGCCGAACTCCACCGCCTCGGCCTCGCCCAGCAGGTCGCGCCCCTTGCGATGCCGCAGCAGGAAGGCCTTCAGCTCGTCCGCGTCGCGCGGGGGGTCGGCGAGGGCGGTGTGGTCGTAGCCCAGGCCCACGCTGAGCAGGCCGCTGGCCAGGGGGATCAGCCACACCCAGTAGCCCTCCCCCATGATGTGGTTGGTGGACAGGGAGCGGGGCGAGAAGTGGAACCGGTTGGCGGTGCCCCGCGCCACCAGGTCGTCGATCCGCCGGGCGCCCTTGAACCAGGCCCAGCAGGCGGAGTGGGTCAGACGCTCTTCGGGGAGCAGGTTGCCCTGCGCCCGCCCCACCAGCGAGCGGGTGCCGGTGGCGTCGATCAGCCACCGCGCCCGCACCTCGCGCTCGGGCGCCCCCTCGCCCTCGCAGAACCGCACCACGTGCTCGGCGCCGCCCTCGCCCAGCTCGAACCTCAGGCCCCGCACGCCGTACCGGTGGTCGGCGCCGTCCCGTCGGTTGCGGGCCAGCAGCTCCTGCTCCAGCGTCTCCCGCTCGAGCTGATAGGTGCGCCAGTAGGCGAAGGTCGCCGGGCCGTCCTCGGACGCCTCGGCGAAGGGGAGCGACAGCGCCTCGTCGTCGAACCAGAACCGGAGCCCGTTCTTGGGCAGCTGCGTCCGGGCCAGGTGCTCGCCCAGGCGCAGGCGGGCGCCCAGGAAGTGGGCGCCGATCTCCACGGTCGACTCGCCCACCTTGCGCCGGGCGGGCTCCCCCTTGTCGAGGGTCAGCACCCGCACCCCCGGGTGCTCGAGGGCGAGGAGGCGCGTGAGGCACAAGCTCGCGAGCCCCCCTCCCAGCACCACCACGTCGACCCGTCGCGCGTCGCTCATCGATTCCTTGCCTGCCCCTGACCCCTGCCCGGCTCCTCCGGGGGCCGAGGGGGCGAGGCCGGCAGTCTCGCCTGACCGAGCACCCGCGCCAAGCCCCCGGCCCGTGTGGTTCGCGGGGGGGGGCTTCGCCTCCGAGGCTGTCGCAATAGAGAGGAACTCACCTCTCTTGCGTGCCCGTGCCCGTGCCCGTGCCCGTGCCCGCGGGGTTTCGGGCACGGGCACGGGCACGGGCACGGGCACGGGCACGAACGAGCTGCCGCTGCATTTCGCGACAGCCTCGGGGGCGGAGCCCCCCGCGAACCACACTGTTCGCTGCCGTGCGTCCCGCCTCGGCATTTCGCGACAGCCTCGGAGGCGCAGCCCCCCCGCAAACCACACCGCCCGACCTCGCGCGGGTGGCTCCTGAAGGCAGCGCTCCTGTCGCTGCTGTGCGCCTGCGGGGCCGGGTGTAGCGCCTTGCCGGCGGCTCCCGAGGCCACCGCCGCGGCGCCGGCCCTCGACTTTCGCCTGGGGACCGGCGACCGGGTCCGCGTCGGCCTGTGGGGCGAGCAGAAGTTCGAGCACGACCTCGAGGTCGGCCCCGACGGGCGGGTCTCGCTGCCGCTGATCGGCGCGGTGGCCCTGGGCGGCCTGACCCTCGACGAGGCTCGGGTGACGCTGGCGCAGCGCTACAAGGCGACCTACGTGGACCCCGTGGTGACCCTCGGCCTCCTCGAGGCCCGCAGCCTGGTGGTCCACGTCCTCGGTGAGGTCGCCCGCCCCAGCACCGTGGGCTTCGCCCGCGGCGCGACCGTCCTGGGGGCGGTGCTGGCGGCCGGGGGGTTCCGCGCCGAGACCGCCGACCTGACCGAGGTGCGGCTGGTCCGCCGCCGACTCGGCGGCGCGCCGCAGGCCTTCGCGATCGACCTGGAGGGAGTGCTGGCGGGCGAGCGCGCCGACGCCTGGCTCGAGCCCGGCGACGTGGTGCTGGTGCCGGCGCGCACCGTCAGCCGGTGGAGCCGCTGGTGGCGCCAGGCGCTGCCCTGGGGCGACGGCGTCGACTAGCCGGGCTACCGCTCGCGGAAGACGATCCGGCCCTTGGTCAGGTCGTAGGGCGAGAGCTCGACCAGGACCTTGTCGCCAGGCAAGATTCGGATGAAGAACTTGCGCATCTTGCCGGAGACGCGGGCGAGCACCTCATGCCCGTTCTCCAGCTCGACTCGAAAGGTCGCGTTCGGGAGGGCCTCCCGAACGACCGCTTCGAGGGTGATCGCATCTTCCTTCGGCACGACTCAACGACCCGCGACAACCATGGTGGCTTGCTCCTGACCCCACGAGGCAACGGGGGGTCCATTGGGGGACCGAATGTAGCTGATCCCTCTGGCGGTGCAAGGGCCGCGCCCATCCGGGCCGTCGGCGGTAAGGGCCCGAGGAAGCGGCAGTTCAGCCGGGTGGGGCAACTCGCGCAGCGGCGCCCCCGAACCGACCTGGGCGAAGGCACGCGCTCGCGCGAGATCGCGCCTACCCGTCGGCCACCCGCCGGCGGAGCTCCTCGACCCGCTCGCGCAGCAGGCGGACCTCAGCGCAGCCGCGCTCCTCGCAGTGCTCCCACAGGCCGGGGTGCAGCGCCTCGGTGTGGTCGACCCGCGCCGCCTCGACCATGGCCGGGCCCTTGTCGAGCAGGAGCGCCTCTGCCTGATCGAGGACGTGCAGCGCCCGCGCCTTGCGGCGGCGCAGCTCGAGCAGCAGCTGCTGGTGCTGGCGCTCGACCGCCTGCAGCTCCTGCTCGGGGGTGACCTCGAGCCGCAGCAGGTCGACGATCGCCCACAGCATGAGGAGCAGCGCGATCCCGCGCACCCAGCCCAGCTCCTCCCCGCGCAGCACCCGCAGGGTCGGCAGCAGCAGGACCAGCGAGAGCGCGAAGCCCACCGCCACGGCGCGCCCCCAGGGGCGGCGTCGCCACAGGCCCACGGCGGCGAAGACGCCTGCCAGCCCGGCCACGAACAGCAGCAGCGAGGAGGGCGGCGCGAGGCCGCGGGCGACGAGCCAGGCGCCGCCCAACCCCAGGATCGCGGCGTACCAGGTCCGCGCGCTGTTCGCTCGATCACCCATCAGCGGCTCCCGCAGGCGAGGCCACTGTAGCCGAGGAGCGGGGGCCGAGGTGGGGCGAGCACGAAGTCAGCGCGACGGCAGGGCCTGCAGGAAGCGGAGCACGCGCTCGGTCAAGGCGTCGTCGGGCCGGCCTAGGTCGCGGAAGATCGTCCGGTGCGTCTTGTCCGCGGGGACCACCTCGGCGCGCCCGCCGCGCGCGCGCAACGCCTCGGCCAGCCCCTCGGCCTGCAGGCGCGAGTCGCGGCGCCCCGCCACGTGCAGCAGCAGGAAGGGGGCGAAGCCCTCGCCCCGGCGGACGTGGGTCAGGGGCGAGGCGTCGCGCCACACCGCCGGGTCCTCGCCGAAGGTGGAGGTGTACAGGGCCCGGCTGCGGGCGCCGCCCAGCTCCTCGATCTGGCGGGGGATGTCGTAGCCCGCGCCGTCGAGGAGCACCACGCCGCGGAACGTCGCCGGGGTGAGGCCGGCGGCGGCGAGGCGCGTGCGATCGGTCGCGGCCAGCGCGGCGAGGTGGGCCCCGGCCGAGTGGCCCATGAGCACCAGGCGATCCGGGTCGCCGCCGTGCTCGGCCACGTGCTCGCGCAGCCAGGCGGCGGCGGCGATCACGTCCTCCACGTGCGCCGGGTGGCGCACCGCGGGCGAGAGGCGGTAGTTGACGCTCGCGACCACGAACCCCTGGCGGGCGAAGGCGCCGCCCAGCCTCGCCGCGGCGCGCTTGTCGCCGATCCGCCACCCGCCGCCGTGCACGAACACCACCACCGGCAGGCCCTGGGCGCCCTCGGGCGCGTACAGGTCGAGGCGGGTCAGCGCCGGGTCGGCATCCGCCCGCTGCGCGTAGGGGACGTCTCCCACCACCCGCACAGCGGCCGGCCCGCGGGCGAGGGCGGGGTTCGGGAGCAGGCACAGGGAGAGGGCGCACACGGCGGGGAGACGAGCGGCGCTCACGCGGCCTCCGATCTGCCCACCCAACGCGCCGGAGCGCGGCGGGTTTCGTGGCGGCCTACTCCGCTGCGCCGCCGTTGCTCGGCGCGCCGCGGGTCGAGAGCCAGTGGAGGCAGTCCTCCGCCTCGCGGAGCCCGCTCGCTCCCAGGCGATCGATCGCCGACGCCTTGATCGCGTCGGCGCAGGCGGCGGCGGACTCGGCGCGCTCGCTGTGGGTGTCGGGGTCGAGCTCGAGGAGCAGCCAGTGGAGGACCGACTCGCGGCTCTCCGCCTCGTAGGTGAGCACCGCCAGGCGCTCCGACTGCCGCACGAACAGCGGGTCCTCCAGCCGCGGAGTGCCCGCGGCCGCCGCGGTCTGCTCGGCCAGCGCTCGCTGCAGCTCGGCCACCTCCTCCTCGAGGCGCAGCCGGATCGCCGCCTCGTGCGCGCGCGCGCGCTCGAGCTCGCTCTCCAGCTGCGTCCGCTCCCGCTCCAGCGACTGCAGGGCCTGCATGGCCTCGCGCTCGAGCTGCTGCCGCTGCAGCTGCTCCTGCTCGAACCGCTGCTGCACCTCGCGGAGCGCCTCCTGCGCGTGCAGGGGCAGCGCGGAGGGCGTCGCCTCGTCGTCGGCCTCGGCGGCCCGGGTCACGTCGCCGAGCTCCCACTGCAGCCAGTGCTTGGCGTCCTCCAGCTCCTGCAGGCGCCGCTCGAGGCGGTGCAGCTCCACCTCCAGCTTGCCGTCGAACTTCGACAGCCGCCTGCTCAGCCGGGTCGTCTTGCGCTCCAGCTCGCCGGTGGTGACCCCCACGCCGCGGGCGTGCGCCAGGGCGCGCTCGGCGGTGGCGAGGCCCTCGAGCAGCCCCTTGCGCTCGGCCTGGAAGTCCTGCCGCGCGCGGGTCAGCTCGGCGCGGGTCGCCTCGATCCGCTCCTCGAGCGCCGCCAGCGCCTGGGCCGCGCCCGCGAAGAACAGCTGCGCCTCGGGCGCGGCCTCGAGCAGCCAGCGCACGGCGTCGTGACGCTCCTCGCCCTCGGCGTCGCCGCGCCGCTGCAGCTCGAGGTCGCTCTCCAGCTGCTGGCAGCGGGCGCGGACCTGCTCGAGCTGGGTCTGGATCTCGGGGACCCGCTGCAGCTCGAGCTCCGCCCGGCTCAGCCGCTGGGTCGCGCGGCTCTGGGCCTCCTCCAGGCCGGCGATCGCCTGCCCCCGCTCCTGGAGCGCGCCGTCCGCCGCCCGCAGCTGCTGGTGCGCCTTGACCAGGTCGCGGTGGGTGGCGAGGCCGCGCCAGCACTCGGACTCCAGCAGGCGCTCGAGGTCGTGGACCTCCTTCGCCAGCCGCTCCTGGTCGGCGCGCGCCCGGGCGGCGTCCTCCTCCAGCCGCTGCTGCGACCGCTCCGCCTGGGCCAGCGCCTCGACCAGCCGCAGGCGCTCCCCCTCGCTCTGCAGGCGCGCCGCCTCGAGCTCGCCCTCGAGCTCCGCCTCGCGCACCTCGAGCTCCTCGACCCGCCCCCGCAGGGCGGACTGGGCGGCGTCGTCGGCGGCGTCCTCGGCCAGCGAGCGGCGCAGCTCGTCGAGCTGCAGGCGGAGCGTGTGGTGGCTCTCCTCCCGCTCGCTCAGCACCGCGCGGGCCGTCTCGAGCTCCTCCTCGAGGCCACGGGTGGCCTCATGCGCGCCAGCGAGCTCCTGCTCGAGCGCCGTCGCGTGCGCCTCGGCCTCTCGCCGGGCCGCCTCGAGCTCCACCGCGCGGGCACGGAGGGCCTGGCTGGCGGAGCGGACCCCCTCCAGCTCGCCGCGGGCCGCCGCGGCCTCGAGCTCGAGCTGCGTCCGCGCCTGCGCCGCCTCGGCCCGCCCGCGCGCGGCCTCGGCCAGCGCCAGGTGGCGCGCCTCCAGCGCCTCCCGCGCCGCCGCCAGGGCGGCCTCGAGGTCGGCGCCCCGGGCCTCGAGCGCCGCCACCGCCGCCTCCTGCTTCGCGCCCGCCTCCGCGTCCTCCTGCCTGGCCTGAGCTCGCTCGCGCTCGGCGGCGAGCTCGGCCGCGGCGCGCTCCTGCCCCTCGGTCGCGGCCCGCAGCGCCGCCTGCCCAGCCGCCAGCTCGCTGCGGGCGCCGGCCAGCTCCTCCTCGAGCCGGGTGACCTGCCGCTTCAGGGCGTGGTGCGCGGCCTCGGCGGCCAGCTGGCCGACCTGCGCCTCGCCCGCGGCCCGGTGCGCGGCGCTCGCCTCCTCGGCCGCGGCCTCCGCCTGCGCCCGGGCGCCCGCCTGCGCCTGCTCCGCTCGCGCCAGCGCCTCGCGCGCGGCGTCCCGCTCCTCGCGGGCGGCGGCGAGGTCGGCCTCGAGGGCGGCGACCTGCTCCTGCAGGGCCTGGGCGGCGCGGTCCGCCTCGCGGGCCGCCTCGCGCTCCTCGCGGGCGGCGGAGAGCTCGGCCTCGAGGGCCGCGACCTGCTCCTGCAGGGCGGCCTCGACGTCCGCAGCGGCGCCCGCAGGCTCCACTGCGAGGTCCACTGCGGGGACTGGGGCCGGCGCGTCGCGCGCGGCGTCCCGCTCCTCGCGGGCGGCGGCGAGGTCGGCCTCGAGGGCCGCGATCTGCTCCTGCAGGGCGGCCCGGGCTGTCTGCGCGGCCTCGTCCTGATCGTCCCGGGCGGCGCGCAGCGCCTCCCGGGCGGCGGCCGCCGCCTCCTCGGCCCGCTCGGCTCGCGCCTCGGCCGCGGCCAGGGCCTGACGCAGCCGCTCCAGCTCGACGTCCGCCGCCGCCTCGCCACTGAGCTCCGCGGCGGCCACCCGGGCCCGCGCCTCGGCCTCGGCCAGCTCCTCGTCGCGCGCGGCCAGCGCCTCCTCCGCGGCCGCCAGCGCCGCGCGGGCAGCGTCCCGCGCGCGCTCGAACGCG
>JAWLGW010000090.1:0-11869 GCA_041690735.1 Planctomycetota bacterium | reverse complement strand
GTGGGCGAGCGGTGCGGGAGGTCGAGGCGGAGCTGCGGGCTGCGGTCGAGGCTGCCGAGGCGACGACCCAGGCCGCGCGCCGCGCGGCCGACGGGGCCCGGGAGGCGCTGGCCGCGGCCCGCGCTCGGCGGGACGAGGCCGAGGCCCGCGCGGCCCGGGCCCGCTGGCTGACCGAGGCGGCCGACCGGCGGCTGGCCGAGGCCCTGCACGCCGGCGAGCACGACGAGGCGGCGGTCCGGGTCGAGCTGGCGCGGAGGGACGGCTGGCGGCGGGCCCGGCGCCTGGAGCTGGAGGAGCTCGTCCACCGCCGGACCGAGGCCGCCAAGGCGTTCGAGCTGCTGCGGGCGCAGCGGGCGGAGCATGATGCCGAGGGGCCGCCTGAGCTCGACCCGCGGGAGGCCGCGGACCCCGGGGCCGCGGCCGCCACCGAGCGGCGCGAGGCGGAGCGGGAGCTGGTCGAGCTGGAGGGGCGGCGCCTGGCGGACGACCGGGTGCGGGCGCAGCGGGCCCGCCTCGCCCCGCAGGTGGAGGCTCAGCGCCGGCGCCGCGACGTGTGGGCGGCGCTGGGGGAGCTGATCGGTTCGCACGACGGCAAGAAGCTGCGGGTGTTCGCCCAGTCCCTGACCCTGGCGCTGGTGTTGGAGGAGGCGAACGACGCCTTGCGCCGCCTCGCGCCGCGGTACCGCCTGGCGCGCGTGCCGGGCGAGGACCTCGAGCTGCAGGTGATCGATCGAGACCTCGGCGACGAGGTGCGAGGGCTGTCCAGCCTGTCGGGCGGCGAGACCTTCCTGGTGTCGCTGGCCCTGGCGCTGGGCCTGGCGGCCCTCACCGCCGGAGAGACCCGGATCGGCTCGCTGTTCATCGACGAGGGCTTCGGCACCCTCGACCCGGAGGCGCAGGAGGTGGCCCTCGCCACCCTCGACGCGCTGCAGGCGCAGGGGCGGCAGGTGGCGCTGATCTCCCACGTCCCCGCGATCGCCGAGCGCGTGGGCGTGGCGGTGCGCGTCGAGCCGCGCGGGCGGGGCAAGAGCGTCGTGCGGGTCGAGGGCGCGGCCGAGCAGCTCGCGCGGGCGCCGCACTAGGGGATTCCTCCACTCGCCGCGCGCGCCCTGCCGCGGCTCGGCGCGGGACAGCGGCGTCTCGGACGCCTCGGCGCCCGGCGCGGGCGCCTCACGCGGTCGCGCCGCGCCTCGGGCCGGCGGCCTCGTGGTTGCTCCGGCGGCGGCGATAGCGCCCTCGCGCCAGCCGCCGGAGGACTCCCATGCACCGCGCCCTCACCTTCCTGCTCCAGCTCGCGGTCGTGCCCGTGGCCCTGCTGCTCGCGGACGACCTGGCCGGTCGGTTCAACCTGGCGGGCGTGGTCCTCCCGCACGTGAAGCACGTCGACCTCGGCGTCACGGGTCTGCTGCAGGTCGGCACGGTGTTCCTGGCCTACCAGCTCGTGGCGCTGCTGGTCGCCAACTGGCGTCAAGGCGACCAGCCGCTGTGGCGGCTGAGCCGGCTGCTGAGCGACCTGCGCTGGGTGCTGGGGGCCACCAGCCTCGCCAGCTGCCACATGTTCACGCTCACCCTGGTGCCGTTCAATCCGAACTTCTACGCCTGGGTGTTCCTGCTGGTGCCGGCGCTGCACCTGGCGGTGTACGCGATCGCCGCTCGGCGGGCCGGGCGCCCGATCGTGCCCCCCTCGTCGCTGGCCGACCTGCGCGGCTGGGCCCTCACGCCCGCCTCGGCCCTCACCTGCGCGGTCGTGCTCACGCCGGGGGCCCTGGCGGTGATCTACAAGAAGGTGCCGGCCTTCGCGAACCTGGTCAACTACACCCGCGTGTCCTTCACCACCGAGGTGGACTCCCGCTTCCACCTGGCGGACGCCTACCCCGGCCTGAGCCTCGAGCAGCCCTTGGACGTGCGGTTCGACCCACAGGAGCCCGAGGTGGCCTACGTGCTGGAGCGTCCCGGTCGCCTGCTGCGGGTCGGCCCCGGTGATCCGCCCGAGGTGGAGGTGCTGCTCGACATCACCGAGGAGGTGGGCTCGACCCGCGTCGAGAGCGGCGCCCTGTCGGTGGCCCTCCACCCGGAGTTCGGGGTCGAGGGGTCTTCGCACCGGAGCGAGGTGTTCCTGTACTACAACCACTGGGGCGAGCACACCCTCACCAACCGCCTGGCGCGGTTCGACCTGTCGGGCGACACCGTCGAGGCCCGCACCGCCTCCAGGGAGGTGCTGATCGACCAGGCCCGCCCGCCCAGCGGGTTCCACAACGGGGGGACCCTGCTGTTCGGCCCCGACGGCTTCCTGTGGCTCGGCGTGGGCGACGGCTCGGACTTCGACACCCACCAGCGGATCGACCGCGCGCTCCTCGGGGGGGTCTTCCGGATCGACGTCGATCGCCGCGGCGGCGACGTCAGCGCCCCGATCGCCAGGCAACCGCTGGGCGGAGAGACGAGCGGCTACTTCGTGCCGCGTGACAATCCGTTCGTGGACCGGCCCGGCGCCCTGGGCGAGTTCTGGGCGCTCGGCCTGCGCAACCCGTTCCGCATGAGCTTCGACCCGCAGAGCGGTGAGCTGTGGGTGGGCGACGTGGGCGCCAACGGGTGGGAGGAGGTGAACCGCGTGCCGGCGCGCTTCAACGGCCAGTGGCCCTACCGCGAGGGGCCCGAGGAGACCTGGCACCAGCGCCCCGAGCAGGTGCCAGGAGAGGAGTCCGAGCCGTTCTTCGCCTACCGCCAGACGGCCCTCGACCGGGCGGTGATCGGCGGCATGGTCTATCGCGGGGCCGCCTATCCCGAGCTGACCGGGCAGTACCTGTTCGCCGACAACCAGTCCGGACTGGTCAAGGCGCTCGACCCGCAGGATCCCGAGGCGGGGGCCCGGGTGGTGGCCCGCTGCGAGAAGATGGGGCAGCAGGGGATCAGCTGCCTGCAGGCCGACGCCGCCGGGCGGCTGTTCGTGACGGTGCTCGGGGCCAAGGGCCAGGGCCTCGGTCAGCTCCTGCGCCTCGAGGCGGGAGGCGAGCAGCCGGCGACCGAGGCGGCCCAGGCGCCCACCTACGCCTCGGTCGCCGCCAAGTACGACATGAGCTGCGCCCGCTGCCACGGGGCGGACGGCCGCGGCGAGCCCGGCCTGGCCGCGGGCGGCACCATGCCGGCGCGCCCCGACTTCACCAGCCCCGAGTGGCAGCAGCAGGCGAGCGACGCCCGGATTCGCAAGGTCGTGCTCGAGGGCGGGGCGGCCGCCGGACTGAGCCCCCAGATGCCGGGCTGGAAGGGCTACCTCAGCGACGAGGAGCTGCCCTTCCTGATCGAGCGGCTCCGCGCCTTCGCCGGGCCGAAGGGCGATGCCAAGTAGCCGCAGGCGTCTGCGCGCGAAGGACTTAGGACGGGCTCTTCGCTGGGCGCGCCACGCTCCGTAATCCCTGTGAGGGCGGACGCCGCCCAGCCCATGCTTTCCCCTGGCACGCCGCCCCAGGACCCCCACCCTGAGGCGGCGTGTCGGTTCGTACCCGCGCCCCTGCTCGACGCGCCCCACGTACACTCGGCCTCGTGCACCTCGTCGTGACTACGGGGCAGGACCCGCCGTCAGGCCTGGTCGAGCGGGCCCGTGAGGTCGCCGCCCGCTGCGGCCTCGCCTACGTGCCCCGCACCGACAGCCTGCCGCGGGTCCTGCGCCGGTGCGGCGCCGAGGGGGCCTACGTCGTCACCACCCCGCTGGCGGAGATCCGCGCCCGCGGGCAGCACCTCTCGGCGCACCCCTCGACGGCGCGGGTGTGCCTGCACACCGGCCGCCGCCACCCGCTCCTGCGGGCGGTCGCGCCCGCGGACGGAGCGCCGGTGCGGCACGTGGTCGACGCCACCCTGGGGCAGGCCAAGGACGCCCTGCACCTGGCGGCGGTGCTCGGCTGCCGGGTCACCGGCCTCGAGCGCGCGCCCCTGCTGGCTTGCCTGGCCGAGGACGGGCTGGCCCGCTTCGCCGCCCGGGGTGAGGCGCCCTGGGCGGAGGCGGCGCCTCGGATCGCGGTGGAGGTGGCCGACGCCGAGACCTGGCTGGCAGAGCGGCCAGCAGGCAGCGCGGACGTGGTCTACCTCGACCCCATGTTCCCCTCGCCGCTCGAGGCAGGGGCGGGCTTTGACCTGCTGCGGGCGCTGGCGCACCCGGCGCCCCTCACGCCGGGCCTGCTGGCGGAGGCCAGGCGGGTGGCGGCCCAGCGGGTGGTGCTCAAGGTCCCCGCGGGTCTGCGGCCTGCCGATCTGGAGGTCGACCCCGGGGTGTGGAGCGCGCGCGTGCAGGGTCGCAGGCTCGACTACCTCGTCGCGCCCCCGGTGTGACCGCGCTCGCCCCTATCGGGCGCGGCTCCTCAGCGGGCGGCGAAGCCAAACCGCAGGATCCTGCCCCGCCGGGTCCCGACCAGCAGGGCCGGGCCCAGCGCCGGCGGGGCGAAGGCCAGCGCCGCGATCCCATCGTCGATCGGCGCCAGGTCGGCCGTGCCGAGCGGCTCCCCTTCCAGGGTCCATACGCCGAGCCGCCTGCCGCTCGCCGCGACCACGCGGCGCCCGTCGCAGCGGAGCGCGTTGACCCGGGTTTCACCGAGGGGTGCGCGGCACACGACCCGCTCGACCTCGAGGTCGTCCAGGCGCAGCGTCACGATCTCGTCGCCCCTCGCCGCCACCCCTCGCTGCTCGTCGACGAAGGCGGCGGCGGTGAACGGCTTCGTGCCTGCCTCGGGCTGACGCCCCCCCACGAGCCGGGGGCGACTCCACGCGGTCGCGGGGGGCCCCTCCCCGGCGGCCTGCCAGCGCAGCAGCGCCCCCGCATCGGCTTCGACGACCAACAGCTGGCGGCGCGACGTGTCGAGCGCCACCTCGAAGGTCGTGCCTCCGCGGGTCACCTGGGTCGGGGCCGACGTCTGCTCTTCCTCGAGGTCGTGCACCTCGAGGCGTCCCTGGTCGGTCACGGTCAGGGCGGTCCGTGCGTCGAGCAGCTCCAGGGCCACGAGGCCCCCTACCGTCGGCCCGCAGCGACGGGCGTCGACGCCCCGGCGGTTGACGCGCCACAGGATGCCCTGGGGTCCTCCCAGGAGGACCCGGCCGAACTTCGCCGTGGCGCGACGAGCGTGGGTGATCACCGCCACCCGCTCGGGCGCGGGGCCGGCTCCCCAGCGTTGCAGGACCCCGTCCCCGCCCAGCGACAGGAAGGCGCGCGGGTCGTCGGCCTCGCTCAGGAGGCTGCGCAGGCCCCCGTCGTGCGCCACCCCGCTGACCGTGGGACCTCTGCGGGAGTGCTCCAGCGACGCCCGCAGCACCAGGTCGGGGGTGGCCCCCACCGGGAGCGCGGGCAGGTTCGAGGCGTCCCAGCGACCCTGGGGGGAGACCAGCAGATCCGGTCCGGCGAACGCTGCAGGCCAGCTCGGGCTCGGCCCCTGCAGGGTCACCCCGCCCTGGGCTGCGAAGTCCCACAGCAGGGTCGTCTCAGCGGAGTAGTCCGAGATCCCGGCGCGGATCAGCGCGCGGTCGCCGCGTAGGCCGGCGGCGCACCCCAGGATCAGCCCCCGCAGGCGCACGGGCTGTTCCTCCGGCGGGCGCTCGAGGCGCACGGAGCCGTCGTCGAGCACCTGCACCCGGCGGCGGAGCAGCTGGTGTCCGTCGCCTGCTACCAGGGTGCTCCCGTCTGCCGACAGGTCCACCGCCTGGAGCCGCGGCGCCACCACGTCGCCCACGGGCAGGAGGGGGCGCCGGCGCTCGAGGTCCCACAGGGACCAGCTCTGCGCCGAGGCCGGGGGCTGCTCCGGCGGAAAGCCGTGCAACAGCGCGAGCTGCCCGTCCTCGCTGACGACCAGGCGGGCGTTGAGCAGCGGCTCGGTGGAGGCGGACCACAGGACCCGCCCGGCGCGGAGGTCCCACCGCAGCAGCTGGCCCTGCGGGCCCACCGCGAGGGCTTGCAGCTCGGGCAGGGCCGCCAGGGCGAGAGGGACGAAGGGCAGCGGCCGCGGCGACGCCTCCTCGTGGGCGCTCCTCGGCACCCACACCAACTGCTCGCCGCGGGCCACGAGCGCCGCGGCCCGATCGGGCGCCAGGGCCACTGCGTGAGCCCCCGGGAGGTAGGCGGGTCGCTCATAGGGCATGCCGGTGCGCGGGCTCCACAGCAACACCTCCCCGTTGTGGCTGAGCGAGGCGGTCAGGTGCTCGCCCCGCGCCGCCAGGCTCAGCAAGGGGTCACCGAGACCCCCGCCGGCTCCTCCGTGCACCTCGAGCAGCGCCAAGCCGGCGCGGGTGGGCAGGCGCGCGCGCTGGGCGGGGCGGGCGGCGGCCGGGGTGGGGGGCGCCCCGCCCGCCGCCGCCGGCCGCTCGGCGAGGGCGCCCTGCGGCGGGGGGACCGCGGGCGCCTGGCTCGCCACGGCGGCGGGGGGGGCGCCTGAGGAGCGTGAAGAGGGAGCGGGCGTGGGGGCCAGGAGCAGGCGGGCGAGCAGGAGCGCCCCGCCCCCGAGGCTCGCGCCCACCGCCCACGGCCGCCGGCGCCGCATCGTGGCGCGCGTGAGCAGCGGCTCGCCCCGGATGACCCGCTCGAGGTCGTCGGCCAGGGCGGCGGCGGAGGGGTAGCGCCCCCCGGGGCGCTTGGCGAGGCAGCGCAGACAGATCGCTTCGAGGTCTGCAGGCACCTTGGAGGCGAGAGCGCACGGCGGCGTCGGCGGGCGCTCGAGCACCGCCCTCAGCACTGCGTAGGGCGTCTCCCCCGGGAAGGGGAGCTGGCCGGTGAGCAGGCGGTAGGCGAGCACCCCCAGGGCGAACACGTCGCTGCGGGCGTCGAGGTCGCGCTGCCCCCGAGCCTGCTCGGGGGACATGTAGGCCGGCGTGCCCATGAGCGCGCCGGTCTCGGTGAGGGAGCCGGCGCCGACCCGCGCCAGGCCGAAGTCGGCCAGCTTGGGCGTCCCCTCCCCGTCGAACAGTACGTTCTCCGGCTTGAGGTCGCGGTGGAGGATCCCCTGCGCGTGGAGGTGCTCCAGGCCGCGGGCGAGCTGAGCCAGGAGGCGTGCGGCCTCCAGCGGCTCGAGGGGCTCCCGCCCCAGCCGGCGAGCGAGGTCACCGCCCTCCGCCAGTTCCAGGGCCAGGTAGGCGTACGGGCCGGCGCGGCCGGCCTCGTGGATCCGCAGCACGTTCGGGTGCGCGGCGGCGGCCTGCGCCCGCCCTTCCCGTTGAAAGCGGAGCAGCGCGTCGAGGTCGACCGCGTCGGCGCGGAGCACCTTGAGCGCCCGCGGCGCGCCCGTGGGCTGGTGGCGGACCCGGTAGACGGTGCCCATGCCGCCGGCTCCGAGCCGGGCCTCGATCGCGTAGGGGCCCAGCCGGGTGCCCGGGGACAAGCCGAGGTCGCGCCCTTCCATGCAGGCAGTGTACGGGCGCGGGCGGGGCCCGCGCCCGAGCTCCGCGCCCCAGCCCCAAAGTCCGCCCGCGCGGTTCCCGGCCTATCGGGGCCGCGAGGGCAGGCCGAAGCGCAGGATCCGTCCGCGCTGCGTCCCGAGCACGACCCCTGGGCCGAGCGACCCGGGCGCGAAGGCGACGGCGGTGACGAGGTCGTCGGCGGCGGCCAGGTCGACCCGCCCCAGCGGGTCGCCCTGGAGGGTCCACACCGACAGGAGGTCGTGGGAGGCGGCGAGGACGACGCCCTCCTGGGGGGAGTGGCGCAGGAAGCGGACGCTCGCGCCCTCCAGCGGGTCGACGCTCGCCTCGCCCCGCTCTTCCAGAGAGGCTCGGTCCAGCACGACCAGCCGCGTCCCGGACCCGCTGGCGCGCGTCTCGGCGGCGATCACGCGTTCGCCATCGACGAACTCCGCGGCGGAGAAGCTCGCCGATCGACGAGCGGGGCGCCGTCGCGCAGCGACCGACGGGCGCAGCCAAGCCGTCTTCAGGGGCTGCCCGGGCTGGGCCACGCAGCGCAGCAGCTCGCCGCTCTGCAGCACCACCAGCAGCTCGCGGCGGCTCGCGTCCAGGCGGCACTGCAGCACCCCGCCGCCCTCGGTCAGCGGGGAGGGCGGGACGAAGATCCGCTCCTCGTCGCCGAGGTGGTGGACCGCCAGCGCGCCGTCGCGGCCGACCGAGAGCGCGGTCTCCCCGTCGAGCCAGGCGAGGTGCGCCAGCGACGGTTGAGGGAGCTCTTCCAGGTGGAGGCGGGCGTCACCGCCTCCGGCGCCCGACGACCACAGGAGCCGCATCGCGAGGAAGGCCAGCACCCGGTCGTCGTTCGTCGCCAGCGGCCCCGGGCTGAGGAGTCCGTTCTTCACGGTTCGATCGCGGCCCCCCGCGCGCCAGCGCAGGATCCGGCCGTCGCCGCCCAGCGTGAGGAAGCAGTCCGGTCGCTGCGGCGCTGGCGCGATGGCCAGGACCGGTCCGGCGTGGGCGGCGGCGGCGGTCGGGGTGAGCTCGTGCGCGTTGCCCGCCGCTGGCTTCAGGGGCAGCGTCAGCGCCGCCCCTGGAAGGAGCGGCTCGAGGCGGCGGAGGTCCCAGGTGGCGCGGGGGCTCAGCGCTCGGTCCAGCCCGGCGAACACCAGGGGCCAGGCGGGCTCCAGCGTGACCAGCCGGCCGCACGCGCGTCGCTCGAAGTCCCACACCAGGGTCGCGTCACTCTCGACGAACGGCTCTCGCAGGAGCGCCGCCCCGCGGGTCCCGTCGGGCCCGAGGGCACACCCCAAGATGCTCGCCTCGAGGTCGGGGTCGCTCCCCAGCGAGGAGAGGAGCACCGCCCCGTCCTCGCCGGGCGCCCCGATCCTGCGGCGCAGCAGGCGGCGCCCGGCGCCGGCGAGGAGGGTGCTCCCGTCGGCGGAGAGGGCGACGGCCGAGAGTAGAGGCGGCGGCACGCGGCCGGTGAGGGTCAACGGGCGCCCGGCCGTCACGTCCCACAGCGCCCAGAGCTGCTCGGAGGAGGGCTCGCCCGAGCGGCTGCGCAGGAGCGCCAGCCGGCCGTCGCGGCTCGCCGTGAGCGCGCCGCCCGCGAAGGCGCCGGCCTCGCGCTGCCACACGGTCTGCGCGGTCTGGAGGTCCCAGCGCGCGAGCTCTCCCGCCGCTCCGAGCAGGAGCACCTGCGCCCCCGGGAGGCCCGCCACGGCTTGGGGCGTGAAGGGGAGGGGCTGCGGGGGGCGCGGCGCGCCGCTCGCGATCGGGACGACCGTCAACCGCGCGCCCTGCGCCACCAGCGCCAGGGGCCGGTCGGGGAGCAGCCCGGCCGCCTGAGCGCCGGGCAGCGCGATCGGCAGGCGGTGCGGCAGGCCCGAGCGGGGGCTCCACAGGAGCAGGGCCTCCCCGCTCCCGCGCGCCGAAGCCAACGTCAGCGCCAGCTCCTCGTCCCTCGCCTCGTGGTGGATTCGTCGACCGGCCAGGGTGCCGCCCGGGCCGCCGTGGACCTCGAGCAGCGGCAGGGTGCTCCCGGACTGGAGGCGCGCCTTCAGCTCGGCCAGGGCGGCCGCCGGATCTGGAGGCCGGAGGGGAGGCGGCGCCAAGGCCTCGGCGAGGGGCGCCGGCGGAGCGGGGCTCTTTGGGGCCTGCGCCGGCGCCTCGGTCGTGACGGCGGGGTCCGCCCTCTCGCGCTTCGTCGCCGCGGCGATCGCGAGCGCCGCCAGCGCCGTCGTGGCGGCGGCGACGACGACCAGGGCTCGGCGGCGGCGCCGCGTCCCGGGCGCGGCCAGCGCCTCGCCCCGGGCCACCCGCTCGAGGTCCTCCGCCAGCGCTCGCGCCGAGGGGTAGCGCCCCTCGGGGCGCTTGGCGAGGCAGCGCAAGCAGATCGCTTCGAGGTCCGCGGGCACCTCGGGCGCGAGGGCGCGCGGCGGAGTCGGCTGGCGCTCGAGCACCGCCCTCAGCACGGCGTAGGGCGTCTCCCCCGGGAAGGGGAGGCGGCCGGTGAGGAGGCGATAGGCGAGCACCCCCAGGGCGAACACGTCGCTGCGGGCGTCGAGGTCGCGCGCTCCCCGGGCCTGCTCGGGGGACATGTAAGCCGGCGTCCCCAGCAGCGCCCCGGTCTCGGTGAGGGAGCCGGCGCCGACCCGGGCCAGACCCAAGTCGGCCAGCTTGGGCGTGCCCTCTGCGTCGAAGAGGACGTTCGCTGGCTTGACGTCGCGGTGGATGATCCCCTGCGCATGGAGGTGCTCCAGGCCGCGGACGAGCTGGGCCAGCAGGGTCGCCGCCTCGCGCGGCTCCAGGCGCTCTCCCCCCTCGAGTCGCCCCTCGAGGTCGCCTCCCTCCGCGAGCTCGAGGGCCAGGAAGGCGTAGGGGCCGGCGCGGCCGGCCTCGTGGATCCGGAGCACGTGGGGGTGGTCGGCGGCGGCCTGCGCGCGCCCCTCGCGCTGAAAGCGCAGCAGCAGGTCGAGGTCGATCGCGTCGGGCTGCAGGACCTTGAGCGCGCGCAGGGCGCCGGTCGGCTCGTGGCGGGCGCGGAACACCTGGCCCATGCCGCCCGCGCCCAGGCGATCGAGGAGGACGTAGGGGCCGATCCGGGACCCGGGCGTCAGCCCGCCGCCTTGCTCCATGGGCGCAGTGTACGGCTTCGGACGTTCGCGCGCGTCGCCCGTCCACGTTGCGCGGCGCCTCGATCTCCCGCACCCTGGGTGCGTGAAGGAGACCGAGCCCGAGCCACCAGCGACCGACGACTCGGACCTCCCCTGGCACCTTCGCCTGACCCCGCTGCAGGTGGGCCTGCTCTACGGGGGCTCGCCGGCGCTCGTGATCGGATCGCTGGCGCTCCTCATGTCCTGGGGCGAAGGGCCCGGGTCCGTCGCCGCGATCCTGAAGATCCTGCCGCTCCTCGCCCTGTTCGGGGGGGTATGGGGCGGGGCCCTGGCCCTCCTCTACCGCCGGGGCCAGCAGAGCGGAAGCCTGGCCCGCGCCTGGCGCGCGCACCGCGACCAGCGCCGCCGAACGCAGGTCGCCGTGTCGCGCCCCACCGCCGGGCAGCGCTGCCCCTTCTGCCATGACGCCGTGCCCGCGCAGACGGGCGTCGCCTGCGCCGATTGCCTGGCGCGCCACCACGCGCCGTGCTGGGAGGAGCACGCCCGTTGCTCCGCCTGCGGCGGCGAGGCCCGCTACGGCGCGGTCGAAGGCCCGCCTCGCGAGCGCGCCTGAGTCAGGCTGGGCCGGGCTCCGGGGGGGGCGCCGGGGCGGGGGCTCAGCGGCGCCCGTCGAGGGCGTCCAGGGCCTGCTGGGCGGGGCGG
Source organism: Planctomycetota bacterium (assembly GCA_041690735.1). Classification (GTDB taxonomy): domain Bacteria; phylum Planctomycetota; class J058; order J058; family J058; genus JAWLGW01. Next base: position 689 of record JAWLGW010000090.1, on the reverse strand, counting down.
AAGCCCTTGGCGGCCGCGGCGCGATACCAGCGGCGCGCCTGGACGAGGTCGCGCCGCCCCAGCTCGCCCCGCAGGTAGAGGCCCCCCAGCTCGTGCATGGCCTGGGGCCACCCCGCGTCGGCCGAGCGCCGCAGCAGGCGCAGCGCTCGATCCGGGTCGGCCGGGCCACCCACGCCCGCCGACAGCAGCCGACCCAGGTGATACATGCCTGCCGGCTCCCCCGCCTCGGCCGCCTACTCGAACAGCGCCCGGGCCCGCGTGGGATCGGGTGAGCCCTGGGCGCCCGTCTCGGCGAGCTGCCCCTGCAAGACCAGCGCGTAGGTGTCGCCGTCCTTCACGGCCCGCCGCAGCAGCGCGGCGGCGCGGGGCAGGTCCTGGGGGACCTGCTCTCCCACCAGGAGCGCCTGCGCGGCGTTGGACAGCGCCCGGGCGCTGCCCGCCTCTCCGGCGCGCAGGTGCCAGTCGAGGGCCTCCCGAACCCGCTCCGGGCCGCCGCCGCCGCGGCCGAGGTACGAGCCCAGCCACGCCATGGCTGCCACCTCGCCCGCCTCCGCCGCCTGCTCGAGGAGGGCCAGGCCGCGCTCGGGGGCCGCCCGCAGGCCGTCGCCCTCGATCAGCGCGATCCCGAGGGTCCGCTGCGCGGCCGGGTGTCCGGCGGCGGCCGCGCGGCGCCCCCACGCGAGCCCCTC
>JAWLGW010000089.1:0-11880 GCA_041690735.1 Planctomycetota bacterium | reverse complement strand
GTCGAAGCGGGGGATCTTCATGGTGCTGCCGTCGGGCAGGGTGATCTCCTCCCACCACAGGTGCTTGTGCTCCGTGTGCCAGTGCCCGTTCGGCGGCGCCCGGTCGAACTTCTTGAACGGGTACATGTAGTGGTCGGTCATGCCGGGGCGGTGGTCCCAGTCGCGCTGGTTCCAGCACACCCGGATCGTGCTGTACATGCCGGTCAGGCCGCCGCGGCTCGACTCCCACCACCCGTTGTTCTCGGGCGGCAGCCCGCGGGCCACGTCCGGCAGCTTGGGCGTGGTGGCGTTCTGGGTGAGGTCGTCGAGCTCGGGGAACTTCTGGTCGTTGTAGCGCTCGTACAGGCCCTCGTACAGCGGCCCGCCGCTGCCGCCGGACTCGAGGAACCCTCCGCCCAGCCGGAAGGCGCGGTGGAGGTCGTCGCTGATCGCCACGTGGCTGGCGCCGTTGATGGCGGCCACCCGGCAGGCGGCGTCGCGGGCCAGCTGGGGGGTGGCGGCCATGAGCACCCGGGCGGCGTAGTGGAGGTCGATCAGCCAGTCCTTCCCCTGGCGGACGGTGTTCTGGAGGCGCCGGCGGGTGTGCTCGATCCGGAGCTTGCCCTCGTAGCCGCTCCCGCCCCCCCCGGGGAGGCTGCCCTGGTTGGGGCCGCCCATGAGGACCCAGGAGTACTGCCCGTCGGGGGACGGGTTCTCCTGGAGGAGCTCGCTGAGGGTGCCGTACACCACCGCGTCGGCGGTGTGCCGCAGCAGGGTGTAGTTGAGGTAGGCCATGCCGTCGTTGAGCTGGCCGATGGCGTTGAGGGCGTTCGCCTCCACCTGCGCCGCGGAATACGCCGCCGCGTCGGCGGCCGTCTGCACCTGCATCCGGTCGGCCGACACCATGCCCATCTGGAACACGAACATGATCGAGGTGACCAGGGTGAACAGCGTGATCGCCGCGAACACCAGGCTGGCGCCCTCCTCGTCGCGCGCCAGGCGGCGGGTCCAGCTGTCTTCGTGGCTGGGGCGGCTCACTGGGGCGGCACCGTCCAGGGGGTGGCGACGAAGCCCACCCGCCGCACGCGGAAGGTCTTGTACTGGCCCGGCCCCGGGGCGGGGCTGAACAGGCGGATCATGGAGTTCGCCACCGGGACCGACAGCAGGTAGTCGAACTCGACGTCGCAGCTGACGTAGCCGTCGGGGTTGCTCGACACGTCGGTCGGCGTGACGGTGACCCGCCGCAGCAGCGCGTACGCTTGCCGCTGACGCTCGGGCTCGAAGCCCCACCGCCCGCCGCGGGCGGGCCAGTCCAGGGCGTGGGGCGGGCTGATCCCGTCCCCCAGCGGCCCGTCGCCCGAGGCGGTCAGCACGGCCACGGTCCGCGCCACCACCCGCTTGGCGGCCTCCTCGGCGCTGATCCGCGGCTCCATGAGGTCGGACACCGCCGCCGCGCGCGCCCCCAGGAAGGCGGCCTGATACACGACCAGGTGGGCGTGGAGCAGGAAGGCGAACTGGATGATCGCCAGGGTGAGCAGCAGCTGCATGGGGAACACGAGCACGAACTCGACCATGGCCTGGCCGGACTCGGTCTCCCCCGCGAGGCGACGCAGCTCCTGGCGCGCGCGCTCGATCATGCGCGCGGGAGCTCCACCAGGAACCAGGTCAGCAGCGAGCCGAACGAGATGGCGACTCCGTACGGGATCGCGATCTGGGAGGGCTCCTCCGCGGCGCCCTCGGCGACGCCGGTCGCGGTGGCCTGGGGCGCGGTGGCGGTGCGCAGGGTGAAGGCGTAGCGCACGGAGCGGCGCAGGCCCTCCACCAGCTGGTTGCGCCCCACCAGGATCCACAGGGCCATGACCATGGCGATCAGGCCGCTCCAGAACATGGCCGAGATGATGAACTGGAAGCCGGCGATCGCCCCGATCGCGCCCACGAGCTTGACGTCGCCGCCGCCCACCCCGCGGCCGAACCAGGCGACGGCGAACACGCCGAAGCCCAGGGCCAGTCCGGCCAGGCGGTCGAGCAGGCCGACGCTGGCGAGGGGGCCGGCGACGGGGCTGAAGGTGCCGACCCCGTGGGCCAGGTAGGCCAGCGCCAGGCCCAGGAGGGCCGCCGGGACGGTGAGCCAGTTGTAGACCTTGCGATGGAGGAGGTCCGTCACCGCGGCCACGACCAGGGTGGCGAACAGCAGGACGACGCCAGCGACCTCGAAGTAGGCGTGGACGGGCATGCCTCCCCCAACGATGGAGCGAGCTCAGAGCGAGGCGCGTCGCTCCAGGGCCCTCCCGAACCACGAGAGGGGCCCCTGAAGCAGCGCGAAGGGCCGCGACGCCGGCTCCCCTGCGGACGATGATGCCCTGGGACGGCCGGCGCCTGCTCGAGTGGGAGCGCGCGCCCCTCAGCTCATCTTGTTGGTGATCTGCGCGGTGATCTCACCGGCGCCCTTGGTGAAGGCGTTGTTCAGGGCGTCCTTGAAGTTCATGACCGCGCCCACCAGGAGGATCCCGATCAGCCCGACGATGATGATGTACTCGGTCATGCCCTGGGCACGCCGCGCCTCGCGGCGCATGAGCTTCTTGATCCGGTCGCTGTTGGCGATCATGCAGTCTCCCCAAAGGAATGAGATGGTGATACGAGGCGCCAGTTCCCCCAACGCGAATCGCGACCCACGGTCGCGGCGCGGAATTATAGCGGGTTGAGCCGGCGCGATCGAGGAGGAGCCGCCACATGGCGACGGTGGGGATCACGATCCGAACCGAAAACGCGACGGACGGGCCGCAACCCCTGCCAGACGCCCCGGCACGCCTTGCGCAATGGGGGAGCGTCGGGCAGCCTGGAGGCTCATGAACCGCGCCGTCGGACCCCGTCGCTTCAGCCTGCGCGCCCTCGCCCGCGACCAGCGGGGCCAAGCCTCGGTGGAGGTGGTGATCATCGCCGCCGTGGTCGGCCTCGGGATCGCCTGGGTCACCTGGGCGCTCCCCAAGGCGATCAGCTCCCACTTCAAGCAGAACCAGCAGGTCCTGGCGAGCCCGCTCTGAGAATCGACGATGTTCACGAGCAGGTCGTTGACGTCATCGATCGAGTGTCCGCTTGGCTCGTTTGCCCATGCGGAGATCATCGAGCTCAGGTGCTGTCCACTGTTCCGCTGGTCGAACCGCCCTACGGCCACACACGCCAGCGGTGGGCGGCCTCGGCCATCGAGACATTGGCGGCCTTCGCTCGGCACATCGATGAGCGGCACGTCGCTCGAATCGTCGGCGTCACGTGCGACCACGCTCGCCGTAGTCTGGGCGGCCCAGACGGTGTGAGGGTCGCCACCGAAGAGTACGACTTGACGACAAACGGCGTCGAGATTGTTTGAGCGGCGATCGCAGAGGAGCTCCTCCCTTGGGCGCTCCACGGCGTTGAAGTCGACGCGACCAACGTCTCCAGTCTCGGGCCTGAGGTGGCCCGAGCCAACACCCTCAAGCGTCTGGTCGCGAGCGGGAAGTTGGCCGAGTGGGCTCGAACGGGAGCTCCAGCAAGAGACTCCGACCGAGGTCGAGCTCGCGGAGAGCCTTCGGAGGGTCATCCGGCGAAGCGCTACGGTAGCCGCACAACCCAAGCTATCGTTCAGCGCGCGGTCCAGGCAGGCTCCCATTAGTCGTGCTCTTTCCGCATGAGGACGCCGCAGCCATCATTCGCGCAAAACTCCCTGCTATCGATTCGAGCCCTGCCACTCTCTACGCTCAGATGCACGAGACTCGCGACATCAGGCGCGTTCTGTCCGCTGAGGACCCGGCATACCGTTTCGGATCGGGCAAGCCATGGGACGATCTGATGGCCGCACACGCGGCCATCGCGCCCATGTTCTGGAGTGAGCGCGTGAGCCTACAGGATGCGTGTCAGGAGATCCGAGGTTGGATAGCTGCGAGTCTCCCCCCAAGAACTAGCAACTGAGACGGCGCGTCGGACGGGAGCGGGCGGCGCAAGCCGGCTGAGCTCAGCCGAGCGCAACAGAAAAGAGGCTATCGGGAGTTGCCGACGGCGGCACGTCAGCGCCCGTGTGATCGCCACTCCAGCCCGGAGGGATCAGCCCACCTCCCCCTGGCGACTGCGGACTGATGAACGCGCTGCCCCGGCTAGGGACCGACCCGAGTGCAAGGCTCTCGCGCAGCGTGCGCGGTCGTGGTGGCGCGCGGCTTCTCGTTCTTGCGTGGCTGCCGGCTCATGGATCGATCGTCTGGGTTGCCGGCACTCCGTCTACAGGGCGGCCTCCCGGCTCTCAGCGGGCGAGCTGAGGTGTTATCGGCAGCTCCTCGGTGTCCTCGTCGTCGTCCTCCTCGCCGATCACCTCGGCCAGGACCACCGTCACGTTGTCGGGGCCGCCGCGGTGGTTGGCGAGCTTGATCAGGCCGCGCAGGGCCGCCCGCAGGTCGCGGCGGCCGCGGCGGAGCACCTTGGCGATCTCGTCGTCGGTGACCACGTCGGTCAGGCCGTCGGAGCACAGCAGGAACACGTCGCCCGGGAACACGTGCACCAGCCTGAGCTGCGCCTCGACCTCGCTCTGCGTCCCCAGGGCGCGGGTCACGAACTTGCGCTTGCGTCCGGGGCGGGGGTCGGCGGCGTGCTTGCGCCGGGACTCGGCCACGATCGTGTGGTCCTCGCTCAGCTGCTCGAGCACCCCGTCGCGCGCGCGGTAGACCCGGCTGTCGCCGACGTTCGCCACCACCGCGAAGTCGTCCACCACCAGCACCAGCGCCAGGGTGGTCCCCATGCGCGCCCGGTGGGAGGCGTCGCCGCCCGAGCGCTCGCGGCCCTCGGCGCGGATGAGCGCGTTCGCCTCGGCGGTGCAGCGCTGCACCAGCTCCTGAGCTTGCGCCCGCAGGGCGGACAGCTTGCGCCCCGGCTGGACCAGGTCGGACCAGGCCCGGGTGATCTGCTCGGCGAACAGGTCCACGGCGAGGCGGCTGGCCACCTCGCCCGCCTCGTGGCCGCCCATGCCGTCGCACACGACGCCGAGCCCCTCCTCCTCACACAGGACGAAGGAGTCCTCGTTGCTGGTCCGGCGGCGGCCGACGTCGGAGCGACCGTAGAGGCGGACGCGAATCGCGGGACCCTCGCCTCAGCCCTGGGCCTCGGCCGCGAACGCTTGCTTGGCGTCCTCGGCGTGGTCGAAGAACTTGAAGAACACCAGCAGGCCGAGCATCTCGAAGGGCACGCGCACCCGCTGAGACACGCTCACCAGCGCGATCCCGCCGCCCGCCTCGCGGAACCGCTCGGCGAACCGGGCCAGGACCGCCAGGGCCGAGGAGTTCACGTAGCGGGTCTTGGCGAAGTCGAGCACCAGCTGGCTCACCCCCCGCTCCTCGAGCTCCTGGAGCTTGCGTTGCAGCAGGTCCTTGGTGTCGAGGTCGATCTCGCCATCGACCTCGAGCTGTGCCCAGCTCCCCTCGGCCGCCACCTCGTCGATCTTCAGGATCGCCACGGTCCCCCTCTCGGCGACGAGCCGCGCTCCGGGGCCGCGGCCCCGGGTGACGCCAGCCCGCCGCTCAGCCTCGCTCCGCCGACGGCGCGCCCAGCCGCTGCATCTGAGCAGAAACCTGCTCCAGGACCAAGCGCGCCTCGTGCACCTTGGGGCCGGTGGCCCCCAGGCGCAGGTACGCCTCCAAGGCGGCCCGGGCCTCGGCCAGGGCGGCGCGCGCCGCCTCGACCTCACCCGCGCCGGCCGACTCCTGGGCCGCCTTCCGCAGGGCGACGCCGAGGTTGTAGTAGCTGGTGGTCCACTCGTCGGTCCGGTCCTGGGTGTGACGCTCGTTGAGCGTCACCGCCGCCCGGTACTCCTCCACCGCCTCCTGGGTCCGGCCCATGAGGCTCAGCACGACCCCGAGGTCGTTGTGGAACACCGCCCGGTCGCCGTCGAGGCGGATCGCGCGGCGCAGCGCCTTGACCGCCTTCCCGTACTGCTTGCGGCCGATCAGCTCCCGCGCCTCGGCCTCGTGCCGCCAGCACTGCTCCTCGACCCGCCGGCGGCGGGTGGTGGCCTCCCGCTGGTGCGCCTCCTCCTCCAGGCGGTGCTTGAGGCGCACCGGCAGACCCACGATCTCCTCGAGGTCCTGGAGGTGGGGCAGCTTGAGCGAGCGGGCCACCTTGACGTGCAGCAGCGACAGCCGGTCGGCGAGCTCCTCGGGCAGGCCAGCCGGGAGCGGTCCCTCGCGAGCGGGCAGCAGGTCGAGCAGGGCCTCGAGCCCCTCCAGCTCGCCGTACACCTCGTCGGTCAGGAAGGCCAGCGCGCCGCGCAGCGTTCGGCGCAGGTCGCCCAGCAGGTAGCGCACGCGCTGGCTGTCCTGGTGCTCGAGGGCCTCCTCGAGGTCCATGACCAGGTTCGCCACGCGGCTGTAGACCTCGCAGCGCTTCTCCACGAGCAGACGGCTCACGGGATCGTTCCCGTCGAACGCGGCGCGCTCGGGCATGGGATCCTCCGGCGGGCAGAGGTCGAGCTGAGGCCTGGGGCTGCGCGCGCCCCCGGAGCCTCAGTGACCCGGTCCCGCCAGGGGAGCATAGCTGCGCCCGCGGCGCGCTGTCAAGGTGACAGAAGGCGGAAGGGCCGACTGCTCCTGGACTTGCGGCTGAGATGCGCCGAGGTGGGGCGCCGCGCGCCCTCGGGCGGCTACGGCTTCTGCTCGAAGGTGAGGCAGCGCGCCTCGTCGCTCGCGTAGCCCACCTGGATCGCATCGGCGAAGCACTCGAGGTCGCGGTTGTGGCGGCACCCGCTGACCTTGCAGGCGCCCACCCCCGCCTCCGGCGCCACGCGCGAGCGGCTGGCTCCAGCGGGGAGGAAGGTGTCGCACTGCGCGATCGAGCCGTCGCCCACGGTGATCGCGCGCGCGTGGCAGGTGGCGTTGGCGTTGTAGGCGCACTCGGTGACCTGACAGGTCGAGACCTCAGGCATCTCGATCGTGAACTTCATGGGCGCTCCTGACTCGACCCCAGGGGGCCGCAGGCAAGGAGCGCAAGCCGGAGACCCGGCGTAACAGGAGTCGAGGCCGAGGAAAGGGGGGGGCGATCGTGACCCGTGCGCCGAGGTCGCCCGTGGGCGGGCCGGGACCTACTCCTGGACCTGCGGCTGAGGCACCGGCGCCTCCACCGCGGGGGCGACGCTCTGACGCTGCGCCAGGTCGAGGGCGCCGCCGATCAGGGCGGGGCCGTAGTTCATGAGGCGCCACAGGAGCATGACCGCCGACCCGTCGGCCATGCGGCCGCCCGACCACACGAACAGCTTGCCCAGGACCACCTCACCCACCCCGAGCCCGCCAGGGGAGATCGGGATCGCGTTGGTGAACAGCGCCACCGGCACCACCACCGCGTACTCCCCGGCGCTCAGCCCTTGCTCCCCCAGGGCGTGCCCCAGGAGCAGGCAGCAGGCGACCGCCAGCAGGTGCACGCCGAACGAGAGGCCGAAGGCGGTGGCCAGGCTGCCGGGGCGGCGCGCGATCCGACCGAGGGCCGCCTCGCCGCGCTCCAGGGGCGCCGCCAGGTTGAGGCGCTGCACCAGGCGCCCGCTGCGCGGCAGGAGGCGCGACGCCAGGCCGGTCGTCAGCACGAGCCAGCCGCAGCCGACGCAGGCCAGGACCGCCAGCATGGTGAGGAAGGCGCCGCGCAGCTCCGGTCGCTCCCACACCAGCTCGAACCGGGCGAGCGCCGCCAGGACCGACAGGGACACCAGCGAGGTGAGGCCGATCACCCGGTCGGCGAGGACGGTGGTCCAGGCCTCCTCGCGCTGCTCGGGCGCGGCGCGGCCGACGTAGGCCATCTTGACCAGGTCCCCGCTGACGGCCCCCGGGATCACCATGTTCCAGAAGTGGCCGATCCAGGTGAGCCTGAGCACCTGCGCCACCGGCAGCCGGATCCCCTCGCTCCGCAGCAGCAGCCCCCAGCGCAGGCCGCTCAGCGACACGGCGCAGCCCCCCAGCACCAGGGTGGCGGCGAACCACGGGGTGGCGACCGCCGCCAGGAGCTGCTCGGAGCTGAACTTGGGGTTGCGGACCACGGCGGTGATGAGCGCGGCCGCGACGCCGACCTTCACCAGCAGCCACAGGCGCGAGCGCCAGCGAGCGGCCGGCCGCTCGGGCGGCAGCTCGGGCGGCGTCACCGAGCGCCTCGCGCGGGGCGGCTCACTCCTCCGACTCCGGCTCGTCGTCGGGGGCGGCCGGCTCGTACTCCTCCTCGGGGAACGTCTCCTCGGGGAAGGCCGAGCGGTCGGGGAGCGGCGGCGGCTCGTCCGACGGCTCGAGCGTCGGCTCGGGCAGCGGGGGAGGGGCCTCCTCGTCGACCGGGTAGGGCGGCGGCAGCTCCGGATACGCCGGGCCCTCCTCGTCCGGGAGGCGATCGACCTGGCCCTGGAACCAGCCGCGCCACCGCTCGCGGGACAGCCCGAAGTCGACGTGGTGCAGCAGCTGGAGCGTCCGGTGAGCGACCAGGCGCGCGCTGGGATGCGGATCGGCCAGGGTGTCGATCAAGGCCCGGGTCGTCGCCGCGGGCGGAGCGGGTCGCCGGGCCAGCTCCCGGGCGGCGGCCAGGCGCACCTCGCCGCTCGGGTCCTCCCGCAGCGCTCTCTGGAGGAGCTCGGCGGCGGCGTCGTCCTGGCGACGGTCCCCCAGGCAAGCGATCGCCTCGGTGCGGACGCGCTCGTGCTCGACGAGGTCGAGCCGCCGGCCGGCGGTCTCGGTGAGGTCGGGCAGGGCGTGCCCGGCGTCGTACAGGGCGCACAGCACCCGCAGGGCGGTGGCGCGGACGGCCGCGCTGGACTCGGCGGCCGGGTCCAGCCGCCGCAGGGCGTACCGCGCCACGTCGGGCCGGAGCGCGGCCTCGTCCAGGGCGTCCTTGGCGAGGCAAGCCAAAGTCTCGCGGCGCTCGTCAGCGTCGGGGGAGTCGAGGTCGGCGGGGTTGGTGCTGCAGCAGCCGCCCACCAGGAGGAGCAGCGCGAGCCAGCCCGCGGCGATCCCCGAGGACGACCTGAGCGCGACGGGAGTAGGAGGGAGTGAGGTGCTGGGCATGGGGTGGGCGCGTGCGCCGCGCCCATGGAGTCAAGCTAGCCGCAGCCAGCGCTCTCGACAATACGACGTGCACGCACGCCTTCGAGCTCGCGGCCCCGGAGGAGCGCGCACCAACTCCAAGCTCCCTCGAGCCGAACTTCGAGCCGAACCTCGAGCCGAACCTCGAACCAAGCCAAACGCGCCCTGGAGAGGGCGCGTCGAGCGAATCGCTGCGTGTTTCAGGGACGAGGCCGACGGGATTCGAACCCGCAACCCCCGGATCGACAGTCCGGTACACTGACCAATTGTGCTACGGCCCCTTGTAACGGGGCGTATTCTAGCCCTGCCGCGGGCGCTGTCAAACGGGAAGGAAGAAATTTCGAGCGCCTCCGCGGGGCCGCCCGCTCGCTGGAACCAGAGGCGCCGAACGCACTTGATCCGGTCCGACCGGTTCGGTAGGGTCTCCCGCCTGACGGTGGGGGGGCTGCGATGGACCTCTCGACGTCCCTTGGTGGAGGGTTCATGCGCAAGGCCGGATACCTCGTCGCGGCGTTCCTGGCGGTGGCCATGGGGGGCTGCTCGTCGACGCCCGGGCGGAGCTCGGTCGGATCGTACTTCCAGGACCGGGTGCTCGACTTCGTCGACATCTTCGGGGCCAAGTTCGTCGCCGGCAAGGGCGCCAAGTTCGGCATCGAGCTGGGGAACTCCTTCCAGTCCACCGAGTACGACGACTTCTTCCTGTTCGGCCTCCGGCGCCACCTGCTGCCGCCCGCCTTCGTGCTCGGCTACTACGACTTCGAGAAGTTCGGCTTCCAGGGTCGGGCCGCGGGGATCTGGCGCGACAAGGGCTTCGACATCCTGGGCCCGATCGACCGCAAGCTGCGGGTCGTCGCCGGCAACGACTACCTGTTCGAGTCGGTGGACGAGTTCAACGAGTGGTACCGCCGCGCGCCCGAGCGGGCCAACACCGTGCCGATCGACTACCGCCAGCCGCGCTACCACTACAACACCGACATCCACTTCTACGCGGCCTTCATGGTGGGCATCGAGTTCGACTTCTCGCCCTGGCAGCTGGTGGACTTCTTCCTGGGATGGTTCCACATCGACCCGGTCAAGGACGACGCCTGGAACCGCACCTTCGACGAGTTCGAGGACGTGCAGCCGGCTCCCGAGGACTACCACCGCCCCAACACCGAGTACGAGTCGGCCGGCGTCTAGCGGCCACCCTCGCTCGGATCCCCGAAGCCCCCGCCGTCCGGCGGGGGCTTCGTCGTGTACGGCAGGCGCAGGAGCGCGAGCGCTATCGCGGCGGCGGGGGGGGGTGCGTCAGCGCCGCGTAGTGCTCGGTCACGTGCTGCAGGTCGACCTCCCGGAAGAAGCCGCCGAAGCTGAGCGTCGCCGCCAGCAGCCCCGTGTCGTGGGCCCAGGAGGGCATGTAGCGGGGGGGGGTGATCCAGCCACCGCCGGTGAGGATCCGCAGGGCGCCGAGGTCGGCGAGGTCGACCTTGCCCACGAACAGCCGGGGGACGTCGTCGAGGGAGCCCTGCGCCAGGGCGACCTCGAAGAAGCTGCGGACGCGGGCGGCGCCCAGCAGGTAGACCACGTCCTTGGTGAACGGCGCGCCGCCTTCGATCACGCCGCCGCGGAACACCCGGCGGGTGCACTCGAAGGCCTCCGAGGTGGGGCGGCCCCGCTCGCGGAAGTAGCGGTAGACCTCGAGGAAGTCGGCCCCGCGGTCCGCCATGTCGACGGCCACCACCCGATCCGCCAGGCGCCGCAGCCGGCGCAGGTTGACCACGCCCGCCATGAACTCGGCGAACACGGCCAGCCCCTCTTGCAGGCAGATCGTGCGGGGGCTGCCCCGGCCCAGGCAGCGCAGCAGCGGCTGGCGCAGGCCGTTGAGGGTGGTGGCCATGTGGACCAGCCCCTCGTGCACGTACAGGACCTCCAGCTCCTTGAGGCTGTAGCGGGCGCCCTTGCGCAGGCGGACGCGGCGGGTCCCCGCCAGCGCCTTGCTGGCGAGGTTGCGGGCCAGCGTCACGCGCACCTCCTCGCCGGGGAAGGCGTCCTGCAGGCGCAGGCGGAGGGTGCGCGCCGCGTGCTTGGCGTCGACCGTCTCCTCGCGCGGTCGCTCGGGGACGCCCAGCACCTCCACCGTGCTGAGCAGGTGCTCCGCCAGGTCGAGGATCGTGTGCGCGCCCGCGTGCAGGCGGGTGTTCGCTCCCCCGTACAGCTCCTTGGCGTGGCGGGCGAAGTCGGGGGTGCCGATCGCGGCCAGCATGCGCGCGGCGCCGGCGTGGCTCTCCAGGGTCTCGCGCACCATGCGGTCGACCGGGTCGCCGCCGCGGTAGCGGACCGCCGCCTCCAGCGCCAGGCGCTCGGCCTCGGCGAACTCGGCGCGGCGATCGGGGTACTCGACCTGCGGCAGCTCCTGCGCCTCGTTGGCGAAGAACCGCTCCTTGGTCTCGGGAGGCCAGGCGAGGGTGGCGAGGATCTTGACCCGCCGGGCCACGTGCAGCACCTCGTCGGAGATCCGCTTGTAGTCCTCGGCGGTGCGCTCGCGCGGCGTGTGCACGACCGCCGCCTCGCGTCGCGACGAGGCGCTCGACGACGCGGGCCGTCGGCGGGACGAGGAGGCGCTGGAGCGGGAGGTGGCGCCGTCCGAAGCGTCCTCCACCCGCGAGGCAGCGTCAGCCGCGGGCTGCGGGTCGTGCTCGGCGGCCGCCGCGTCGGTGGCCCTGGGCGTCCTTCGCGACGGAGTGGGTGCCATGCGATCCCCCAGGCTAACCGATCGCACCGGCAACCGGCTCGCCTGCGCCGGTGCAGCGCCCCCAGCCGCCGGCGGTGAGGCGGATCGGGTGCAGACCTGCGGCGCGCCGAGCCT
>JAWLGW010000088.1:6090-11880 GCA_041690735.1 Planctomycetota bacterium | reverse complement strand
CTCGGCGAAGGCGTCGCTCAGCACCACCTCGTCGGGGCGGCCCGGCGCCACGGTCCGCCCCGCCACCAGGTGGAGACGGTTCAGGCCCGGCTGCCCCTCCTCGGGCACCGACATGAGCTGCGCCACGACGGGCTGGCCGTACCCCTCCACCTCGAGGTTGGCCGGCGCGACCACCCGCGTCTGCACCCGCTGCACCCCCGGGAGCTCGGCCAGCCGCAGCGCCAAGGGCTCGGGCGCCCGCTCCAGGGAGGCGAACACGTCGGCGAACCGCAGCTCGGTGTAGAAGGCGTCCCGGGTGCGGGTCAACGAGCGCAGGGTCGACACCGACATGACCAGCGTGGCCACCCCGCTGCCGATCACCAGGGCGATCGCCAGGGCCTGACCCCGCAGCCCCCACAGGTCGCGGAACACCTTGCGCTGCAGGGCCCGCATTACCAGCTCAGCTCCCGCGCCGGCAGCCGGCGCTCGTTGCGGTCGATCCCGCTGATCCGCCCGTCGCTGAGGTGGATCACCCGGTCGGCCATGGCCGCGATCACCGCGTTGTGGGTGATCACCGCCGTGGTGGTGCCGAGGTCGGCGTTGATCCGCTCGATCGCCTCCAGGACCCGCACCCCGGTGGCCGAGTCGAGGGCCCCGGTGGGCTCGTCGCACAGGAGCACCGCCGGCCGCTTGGCGATCGCCCGGGCGATCGCCACCCGCTGCTGCTCGCCGCCCGACAGCTGCGCCGGGAAGTGGTCGAGGCGGGCCTCGAGGCCGACCAGGGCCAGGGCCTCGTCGGGGCGCATGGGGTCGTCCGCGATCTCGGTCACGATCGCCACGTTCTCCCGGGCGGTGAGGCTGGGGATCAGGTTGTAGAACTGGAACACGAACCCCACGTGGCGGCGGCGGTACAGCGTCAGCTCGTCGGTGCCCGCCTGGGTCAGGTCCCAGTCGCGGTAGGTGACCCGCCCCTCGGTGGGCACGTCGAGGCCGCCCAGGATGTTGAGGAGCGTCGACTTCCCGCTCCCGGACGCGCCCAGCAGCACCGCCAGCTCGCCGCCGAACAGCTCGAGGTCCACCCCGCGCAGGGCGTGCACCTGCACCTCGCCCATGCCGTACACCTTGGTCAGCCCCTCGGTGCGGAACACCACCTGGCGCGTGGCGGCGAGCGACGGCTCGTGCTGGGGATCGTTCATGTCTCCTGGCAGGATAGCCCTTCGCGCGGCGCGCCGTGGCCCGAGGGGCTAGCACCTCCCTCGACCGGGACCTATACCTGGCGGAATGGCCGAGCCAGGCGACGTGCGGGTGGTGGTGGGGCGGCAGACGCCGCGCTGCCCCTACTGCCACGAGGAGGTGGCGGCGGGAGGCGTGCACGGCTGCCCCGGCTGCACCGCCTGGCACCACGCCGACTGCTGGCGGGAGGCCGGCCGCTGCGCCGCCTGCGGGTTCGTGGAGCCCGGCGCGACACCCCTGACCGCGCCGCCGCGGGCCGACCCCAAGGCGAGCGAGCCCTCCTTCGCCGACAAGCTGCAGGAGTGGCCCGACCGCAACCTGCACGAGGCCCTGGCGAAGTACTTCGACGACTACGACGCGGCGCAGCGGCGGGCGATCTACGAGGAGCTCGAGCGGCGGGAGGCGGCGGCGGCCGAGCGGGGGGAGCCGCCCTCGGCGCGGGGGCGGGAGCAGGACCGCGGCGCCCGGGCCCTGAAGGCGCTGGTGTGGCTGGGGATCACCTGCGGGATGTGCCTCCTGTCGGCGAGAGGTGAGGCGTACGGCCTGGTGGGGATCCTGGTGCTGGTCGGGCTGCCCCTGGGTTTCAACCTGCTGTTCCGGGTCGCGGAGTGGGCGGTGCCCCCGCGGTCGTGAGGGCGTTCAAGAGCGCACCTCCTCCTGCCGATACACACACCAGGAGGAGCGACCCATGGCTGGAAGCGAAATGGTGCTGGGCATCGTGGTGGCCTACGCCCTGTTCTCGGTGCCGCTGCTGCTGCAGCACCTGTCCGACGGCCGCCTGGCCTAGGGACCGCTACGGGTTGCGAACGCGGCGCCGGCGCGTTGTGCTGGCGGCGTGAACGACCTGAGCGACGACGAGTTGACCCGCCTGCGGGCGGAGTTTCCGATCACCGAGCGGTGCGTGTACCTCAACCACGCCGGGGTGGCCCCCACCTCGCGGCGGGTGGAGCGCGCCGTCAATGAGTGGATGCAGTCCGCCGCCGAGCGGGCGATCCTCGACCTCGACGACTGGGTGGCCCTCGAGGAGGGCGTGCGGGCCAAGGCGGCCCGCCTGCTCGGCTGCGCCGCCGAGGAGGTCGCCTACGTCCGCAACACCTCCCACGGCCTGGCGCTGATCGCCGAGGGCCTCCCCTGGGAGGCGGGCGACGCGGTGGCCTTCGCGGAGAGCGCCGAGTACCCCTCCAACGTCTACCCCTGGCACCACCTGGCGAGCCGCGGCGTGGAGCGGGTCGCGATCGAGGCCCCCGGCGACGCGGTGACGCCGGCGGCGGTGGCGCGGGCGCTCGACGCCCACCCGCGGGTCCGGCTAGTGGCGGTCAGCTCCACCCAGTACGCCTCGGGGGCCGTGACCGACCTGCCGGCGATCGGCGCCCTGTGCCGCGACCGCGGCGCGCTGCTGTGCGTGGACGGGATCCAGAGCGTGGGCGCCCTGCCCCTCGACGTGCGCGCCGCGGGGGTCCACTTCCTCTCCGCCGACAGCCACAAGTGGATGCTCGGGGTGTGCGGGATCGGGGTGCTGTTCGTCGCCCGCGAGCAGATCGAGCGGCTGCGGCCGCCGGCCGTGGGCTGGAAGAGCACCACCCGGGCCCTCGACTTCGACCGGCCCCACTTCGAGCTGCTGCCGACGGCGGCGCGCCTGGAGGAGGGCTCGCTCCCCTTCGCCCTGATCGCCGGCCTGGGGGCCGCGATCGACCTGCTGCTCGAGGTGGGGGTGGAGCGGATCGCCGCCCGCCTGGAGCGCCTGGTGGAGCGGGCGGCGCGAGGGCTGGAGGCGCTGGGCTGCGACGTCGGCCCCGCCCCGGCGCACCGGCGCCACGTGGTCACCTTCACCCACCCGGCCCGCGAGGCCGAGGCGCTGGGCGAGGCGCTCACCCAGCAGGAGGTGGTGGCGTCGGTGCGGCGGGGGCGGGTGCGGGTCTCGCCGCACGTCTACACCTCCGAGGGCGAGATCGACCGCCTGCTGGAGGCGGTCCGGGCCGCCCTGCCGTGAGGCGGCTGGCGCTCGTCCTGCTCGCGCCGATCCTCGCTGCCCCGATCCTCGCCGCCCCGGCGAGCGCGCAGCCCGAGCTGTGGGAGGTGACCGGCGACCGCTGGCGGCGGGGGCTCAGCGGGGCGGTGGTGCAGGGCGGCCGCCTCACCCTCCCCGAGGGCGCCCGGCGGGGGCAGGTGCAGCAGCTCGTGGCGGCGCAGGCCCCGTTCGACCGGCTGGTGGTGTCCCTCAACCCCGAGCCGCTCCCGGCCGGCGCGCGGGTGCTCGTGCGGGTGCGGGTCCGCGCGCAGGGCCGCCCCTGGAGCGCATGGTTGCCGCTGGGGGTGTACGGCCGCGGCGGCGGCCTGCCGCGCAGCGAGACGGGCTCGGTCGCCGAGGCGAAGGTCGACGTGGACGTGGTGCGGTGCGCGCGGCTGGCGAGCGAGGCCGAGGTGCGCCTGGACCTGGAGGCGCCGCCGCAGAGCGCGCCCCCGCGGATCCGCCGGCTGGCGGTGTCGCTGTGGCGGGCCGGGCCTGCCCGCCCGCCGGCGGTCTCGGAGCGAGAGGCCTGGGGCCGCGTCCTCGACGTGCCGCAGCGTTCGCAGGCCCTGCTCGAGCCCCACCTGGCGCCGCGGGCCTGCTCGCCCACCTCCCTGGCCATGGTGCTGGCCCACCACGGGCTGGAGCGGGCGACGCCCGAGGTGGCAGCGGCCGTCTACGACCACGCCGCGGCGATCTACGGCAACTGGAGCTTCAACGTCGCCCACGCCGCCGAGCTGGGCCTGGAGGCGACGGCCGCCCGCCTGGCGGGCCTGGCGGACCTCGAGGCCGAGGTGCTCGCCGGCCGCCCGGTGATCGTGAGCCACCGCTACGGCCCGGGTGAGCTGACCGGCTCGCCGATCGGCGCCACCGACGGCCACCTGCTGGTGGTGGTCGGCTTCACCGCGGAGGGCGACGTGGTGGTCAACGACCCCGCGGCGGACCCGCGCCAGGGCGAGGCGGTGCGCCGGGTGTATCGGCGAGACGAGCTGCGCCGGGCGTGGCTGGAGCGCGCCGAGGGGGTGGCCTACCTGCTGCGTCCGCGCCCGGCGCGCTGACGAGCGCGGGGCAGCGGGCCCGTACACGTGGACGGCCAACACGTGCGCGGTCCGCCCGCGAACCTACGCGCGCGCGGAGGTCGGACCTGCGCTCGCGGGTTCGGGGGTCCCTCACCGCGCCGCCGTCCGGCGTGCTGCGTGCGCTGTCCGCCCGCGAACCTACGCGCGCGCGGAGGTCGGACCTGCGCTCGCGGGTTCGGGGGCCCTCGCCGCGCCGCCGTCTGGCGTGCTGCGTGCGCGGTCCGCCCGCGAACCTACGCGCGCGCGGAGGTCGGACCTGCGCTCGCGGGTTCGGGGGTCCCTCACCGCGCCGCCGTCCGGCGTGCTGCGTGCGCTGTCCGCCCGCGAACCTACGCGCGCGCGTGGGTCGGCGGACCGAGGACTCGTCCTAGAGGACCAGGCCGCCGTCGATGTCGAGGCAGCGGCCGGTGAAGTAGCCGCACTCCACGATGAACTTGACGCCCTGGAAGATCTCCTCGGGCTGGCCGGTCCGGCCGAGCGGCACCTGCGCCACCATGCGCTCGAGCATCTCGGGGCGCATGGCGTCGAGGATCGGGGTCTGAATGAAGCCCGGGGCGATCGCGGCCACCCGGATCCCGTAGCGGGCCAGCTCCTGGGCCCACAGCTTGGTGTCCGCCACCAGCCCGGCCTTGGCCGCCGAGTAGTTGCTCTGGCCGGGGTTCCCGTGGCGGGAGACCGACGAGATGTTGACCACCACCGCGTCCCGGGTGCCCGCGTCGATGCAGGCCCGGGCGAACTCGCGGGTGCACAGGAAGGGGCCGGTCAGGTCGACCTCGATCACCTGCCGCCAGTCGTCGAGGGACAGGGTCTTGGCGACCTTCTTGGTCTCGCGGTCGACCTTGACCAGCAGGCCGTCGCGGAAGATCCCCGCGTTGTTGACCAGCGCGTTGAGGCCGCCCAGCTTCTCGGCGGCGGCGGCGATCATGCCGGCCACGCTCTGCTCGTCGGTGACGTCCGCCTCGTGGGCCACCACCTGCCCCGGCAGGCCCTCGGCCGCGGCGACCGTGGCGGCGAGCCCCTCCGCCGACACGTCGGCCGCCAGCACCGCGCCGCCCTCACGCGCGATCCCCAGGGCGAACTCGCGGCCCATGCCGCTGCCGCCGCCCGTCACGATCGCCTTGACCTCGCTGAGCTTCACCGTCTCCTCCTTCGGTTGGGGGAGACGGTATACCGCGGAGGGGCGGGTGGCGTGGGGCTCAGCGTTCCAGAGGAACAGAGAAGAGGAACATGCGCTGGGAATCAGGAACGAAGGGGTCGCGCGAGCAGCTCATTCCCGGCTCTCTGTTCATGTTCATAGTCTCTGTTCGGCGGCGACCCCTGCGCTGCTCTGGCCCCCCTACAGGGCCGCCCGCAGGATCTCGGCGTGGTCGAAGGCCAGCTCCAGCCCCAGCGTCGCCACCGGGTCCTCGCCGGCGGGGAGGTCGAACCAGCGCACGGCGTCCGCCTCGGGGCCCGCTCCGGCCTCGCCCTCCTCGTCCGAGTCGAGCTCCG
>JAWLGW010000088.1:0-6080 GCA_041690735.1 Planctomycetota bacterium | reverse complement strand
CGGTACCCCAGCGCGATCACGCGGGTGCGCGGGTCGCGGCTCGGCTCGCCCCAGGCGCCCAGCGGCTCGAGGGCGACGACGTCGACGATCCCGCACTCCTCGCGCAGGAGGCGGCGGGCGGCGTCGGGGAGCGGCTCCTCGATCCGCACGAAGGTCCCGGGCAGGGCCCAGGTGTCGGCGTAGGGCGGGCGCGAGCGGTGCTGTAGGAGGACCGCCCGAGGGCGGCCGGGCGCTGCCCGTCGCACCACCACCACGTCCACCGCCACCGAGGGGCGCCGGAAGTCGCCCGGGCTGTAGCTGCGCAGGAACTCGGCCTCGTCTGGGCGGGGCGGGTCGAGGGTCCGGCCCTCCAGGAAGGCCGCCACCCCCTCTGCCAGCTCGGCGGCGGCGGGCCGCTCTTCGGGCGCGGCCGACAGCGCGTGCCGGCACAGGCGATCGAGCAGCGGCGGCACGTCGGCGCGCACGGCGCTGGGCGGTGGAGGCGGGGTCCCCTTGGCGAGCTCCAGCAACACCTCGGTGGTCGTCCCCGCCCGCGGGGCCTGGCCAGTCAGCAGCATGTACAGCAGGCCTCCCAGGGCGAACACGTCGGCGGGCGGCCCCACGGCGCCGTCCGCGAGCGCCTGCTCGGGCGCCATGAACACCGGCGTCCCCAGCAGCTCGCCCGCCTGCGTCAAGTCGGCCGGCGTGGGCGGCAACCCGCGGCTCAGGCACGGGGCGGCGGGGAGCGCCGGGGCCTCGTCCGATTGGCCCACCTGCTTGGCGAGGCCCCAGTCGAGCACGTAGACCTGCCCGAATCGGCCGACCATGATGTTGGAAGGCTTGACGTCGCGGTGCACCACCCCGTGGTCGTGGGCGTAGGCGACGGCCTGACACACCGTCACGAACACCTGCAGCAGGCGCGAGAACGACCAGCCGTCCGCGCGGCCGGGCGCGTGCCCCCAGCAGGCCGCGCGCTCGTCGCGCAGCAGCTCCGCCAGGGTGGAGCCCAGGCTGCAGCGCATGGTGTAGAACAGCCGCCCGTCCGCCGTGCGCCCCAGGTCGTGCACCGGAATGATCGCCGGGTGGGCCAGCTGCGAGGTCAGCCGCGCCTCGCGGGTGAGGCGGTGGAGCTGCTCCTCGCTGGGGGTCACCGCCAGCAGCTTGAGGGCCACGTCTCGGCCGAGGACCAGGTCGTGGGCCCGGTACACCACGCCCATGCCCCCGCGCCCCAGCTCGTCCACGAGCCGGTAGCGACCCTGGAGCAACGCCGCGGGCGACGGGAGCGCCTCCCGCGGCCGCGCCTCGCACACGGTGTCGTCGTCGAGACCGGGACGGGGCGTCCGCGTCTCTTCGGTGGTCATGGGGCCATGGTAGCGCTCGCCGCCGCCGCCCGCCCGGCGACGGCAGCCCGCGTCGTGCCTGGTCAGGCAATTGCTCTTGGTTTCGGGCATGAGCGCCTGGCACACGGTGATCGTCCTCAACCCGCAGTCTGGTTCGGCCGCGCTGCGCGAGCCGGTCGAGGCCTGGGCGCGGGGGCGTCCGGGCACCCGGGTGTGCGTCCCGGAGGGAGCGGAGGCCGCGTGCCAGGAGGCCTGCGACGCCGCGCGCCAGGGCGCGCTGGTGGTCGCGGCGGGAGGCGACGGCACGGTGCACGGCCTCGCCAGCGCCCTCCTCGACGCCGACGGCTCGCGGCGCCCTCGCCTGGGGGTGCTCCCGCTGGGGACGGGGAACGACCTGGCCCGCAGCCTGCGGATCCCCTTGTCGATCGAGGAGGCGCTCGAGGTGCTCGCGAGCGGCGTGGCTCGCACGGTCGACGCGGTGCGCGTCCGCCTGGGGGAGCGCGCCGAGTGGGTGTTCAACGTGATCTCGGGCGGGGTGGGCGGGGTCGTGTCGCGGGACGCGAACGGCGACGCCAAGCGGGCCCTGGGGCCGCTGGCCTACGTCGGCGCCGGCCTGGCCGCCGCCGGCCAGGAGCTGGAGCCCTACGCCGTGGAGCTGGTGTGCGACGGGAAGCCGGTGAGCGCGCCGCCGCTGCTGGCGGTGGTCCTCGCCAACGGCCGCTTCGCGGCGGGGGGCGTCGCGGTGGCCCCCGACGCGGAGCTCGGCGACGGGTGGCTGGACCTGATCCTCGTCGAGGACGGCCCCTGGTGGCACGGCCTGCAGGTCGGCGCGCGCCTCTTGGCGGGGGAGCTGACCGAAGCGGATGGGGTCAGCAGCCGCAGGGTGCGCCGCGTCGAGGTCCGCGGTCGCCCTCCGCTCCCCTGGACCTTCGACGGCGAGCACCGCGGCGCGGGGCCGCTCGTGGCGACGCTGGTGCCCGAGGCCCTCGAGGTGATGGTGCCGGCGCCCGAAGGGACGGGCGCTCCCGCCGCGTCTGCCGGGCCGTGAGGCCGCGGCCGCGCCAGGCGGTGGACGCACGCCTGGCCCGGGCGAGCGGCCGTCTCAGCGAGGCGCCGGCGGGGTGACGTGGGTCGCCAGGACGGAGGTGATCCGCGCCGCCAGGGGCTCCGTCCCGCTGGGGGAGAGGATGTCCCCCGCCAGCACGTGCTGGTTGGGGTCCTCGCACCCCTCGAAGGGCACCAGCGCCTTGGCCGGCGAGCCGAAGTCCGCGAACCGCCGCACGGCCGCCGCCGGATCGACCACCCGATCGTGGGGCCCGTAGATCAGGAGCAGCGGCGCGCGGATGCGGCCGAGGTCGGCACAGGCCGTGAGGTCGAGGAGGGCCGCCACCTCGGGCAGGACCCGGGTGGGGTAGCGGTGGGTCCAGAAGCGGCCGTGCTGCTCATTGTGGGGGGTCCAGCTGCGCTCGGGCCCCACGATCAGCCGCGCCACGACACCGCCCCACGGCCAGGACAAGATCGCTCCCCGCGGATCGCCCACGGCGAAGTTGGGCGAGAGGAGCACCAGCGCCGCCAGGTCGGCGCCCGCGGGCTGCGCCGCCAGCCAGGTCCCCAGGGCGCCGCCGGTGGAGGTGCCCACCAGGACCACCCGCTCGCCCAGGCGGCGGCCGACGGCGAGGGCGTGGGCGGCGTCCGCCAGCCAGTCCTGGGCCCGAGCCGCGCCGAGGCGCTCGCCCGGCTGCCCGTGGCCGGTGAGGCGGGCGTAGTACAGGTTCGCCCCCACCGCCCGCGCCACCCGGTCGCACAGGGGAGCGGTCTCGGCGCGGGATGCCGAGAAGCCGTGCAGGTAGACCAGCGCCAGCGGGGTGCGCCGGCGCGGTCCGCTCGCCCACACGATCCCGGCCGCCATGGCGGGGTCGACGTCGGGGGCGGCGCGCTCCCGGGCGGCGATCGATGCTTCGAGCGCGGTGAGGTCCTCGGGCAGGTCCACCTGCGGCAGGCGCGGGTCGAGCCGCGGGCGGGGCCCCAGCGCCAGCGCCACGCCCAGCCCCAGCGCCAGCGCCGCGCCCGCGGCCGCGCGCCGGCGCCGCTGTCGGCGGCGCGGCTGTCGGGGCGGCGCGGTCACCGGACGCGCTGCGGCCAGGGTCCGGTCACCGCCAGGGTCAGGCCGGGGTGATAGAGGTTGACGAACAGCGTGCTGCCGTCGGGGGAGAAGGTGGCCCCGGCGAGCTCGGTGGTGTCGCGGGCGTTGCGGGCGAGGACGTACCCCTCGCCGTCGGGCGTGACGCCGATCAGCCGCTGCTCTCCGGGCCCGTCCTCGCACAGGATCAGGTCGCCCCAGGGCGCAGACACGATGTTGTCCACCATGTCGAACAGCGAGGGGTCGTGCGCCTCGACGAACAGCTCCAGCGTGCCCCCGGCGGCGCCCGCTGCCCCCGAGTCCGCACGGTCGGGCACCAGCCGCCACACCTGCCCCAGCCCCTTGGGCCCCCCCGAGGTGCAGGTGAAGTACACCGCCTCGTCGGCGTAGAAGATCCCTTCGGCGCGGCGGAAGCGCGCCGCCCCGGCCTGCCAGGCCCGCCGGCGCAGCGGCGCCTCGCGCGCCTGCGCGTCCTCGAGGTCGATCCACTCCACCGGCAGCCGCTCCCCCACGGCGATCAGTCGGCCCTGCCGGTTGTCGGTCACCAGCCGCGGCCGGTCGCGGACGACCAGCGCCTGCAGGCGGCCGCCCTGCGCCAGCTCGCCCGGCGCGTCGGGGAGGAAGCGGTACAGCGCCGAGTCGTTCTCGTCCTCGGTCTGATACACCCAGCCGGTGCGGGGATCGAGCGCGACCCCCTCGCGGCGGAAGCGCCCCATGGCGGGGAGCGGCTTGGGCGGCAACACCCCCGGCTCGGCGGTCGCTGGCACCTCGAAGGCGTAGCCGTGGTCGCGCTGCCGGCCGCCGCCCGCGGTCCACACGGTCTCCTCGCAGGAGATCCAGCTGTTCCAGGGGGTAGGGCCGCCGGCGCAGTTGCGCACCGTGCCCGCCAGGCTCAGGAAGTGACGCTCCAGCCGCTGCCGCTCGGTGTCGAACACCAGGGTGGTCGTGCCGCCCAGGCAAGGCGGCCTGCCCGTGGCGCGGTCGTAGACCAGCGCGGGGTCGACGCGGTCCAGCAGCTCGTGGCGCGGGCCGAAGGCGCCGCCTCCGCCGAGGTCGAGCTCGTGATTGCGGACCAGGATCGTGCGCCCCTCCGGTCCCTCGAAGGCGCCCATGCCGTCATGGGCGGTGGGCACGATCAGGCCGTCGTCCATGCGCTCGCCGGCGGCCGAGAAGGCGACGTAGCGAAAGCCGCGGGGCAGGTCAAACACACCGCGGGGGTCGCGGACCAGGGGGCCGAAGCGGGCGCGGCCCCCCTCGGCGCGGGCCGCCGGCAGGGGCATGCCCGGCAGGTAACCGAGGCCGAAGAAGCCGGCCGAGAAGGCCGCCGTGCGGCGGAGGAAGTCACGTCGAGAGCAGTCCACGGCAGCGCCTCCCACAGGGGCGCCAGGGTAGCCGAGGTCCCGCCGACGCGGGGACTGCGGCTCCCACGGACGTGCCCCACGGGACACACCGGCTCCTTCCCGGCCTGCAGCGCGCGCTGACGGAAATGCGGCGGATAACCTGCGGCGGGACCGGAGGTCTAAAGGCTGCCGGAGAGGCCGCTTCCGCCACTGAGCGCCCGCGGCACGGGGCGCGCGTCCCCCCCTCGCCGGGACACGGGGCTTGGGGCGAGAGGAAGGAACCCATGAAGAACAGGTGCATCGCGTGGCTGGGCGCCACGCTGGCTGGCGCGAGCCTGCTGGTGGGCTGCGGCGGACACGACCCCAGCGGGAGCCGCAGCACCGCGGGCGGCAGCACGCAGGGCCCGCAGGTCGTCTCGGTCGCGCCCGACACCGGCCCCGAGGCCGGCGGGACCCGGGTGACGGTCACCACGGCGGGCTTCGCCACCTCCTTCCTGGCCACCGCGCCCCAGGCGACCCTGGGCGGGGCGGCGCTCACGGGGATCAGCGCGATCTCGACCACTACCTTCGAGGGCGTGGTGCCGGCCGGCACCGGCGCCGTGGCGCTGGTGGTGACCGCCGGCGGCGAGCAAGCGACGCTGCCGGGCGCCTTCACCTACGGCCAGGGCAGCGGGACGGGCCCCGCCGCCGAGGTGGTGATCAGCAACGGCCCCCGCAACCCCGGCCTCATGGCCGTGCAGGCGCCGGCCGCCGGCCTGGTGGTCGGGCAGGTGCGCCTGAAGAGCACCGTCGACGCCACGGTCGACACCCTGGTCGTGGTCGGGGACGGCTCGATCGACGAGTCGACCGCCCTCGGCGACGTGGTCCTGTACGACGACGCCAACGGCGACGGCCAGCGGGACGCCGGCGAGCCGCAGCTCGGCAGCGGCCAGGGCTTCTCGAGCAACAACGGCGCCCTCAGCTTCAGCAACCTCGGGCTGGCCCTCACCGCCGGCGCGCCCCGCGACGTCCTGATCGTCGTCGAGCTCAAGGCGACCGCCGCCGTCGCCGACACGGTCGGCTTCCGGGTGGAGGGGCACCGCGCCGCGGCCACCGACGCCAACGGCGCCTCGATCGCCGTCTCGCGCGGCGCCCTCACCGGCGCGATCCACGTGTCGAACGGTGACCCCGCCAAGACGCTGGTGGCCGACGTCGCGCCCACCAGCCCTCCCGCAGCGCAGGTCGCGGCCGACGCGGCCGACGTCCCCGTCCTGGTGGTCCGCCTCAGCTCGACCACCGGCG
>JAWLGW010000087.1:0-11898 GCA_041690735.1 Planctomycetota bacterium | reverse complement strand
CGCGAGCGCGACGACTCGAGCCCCGTTCCTGGACGCCTCCTGCCCGCTCCTCTCCGCCGCTCCGCATGCTCCAATGACCGGCCGTGAGCGACGCCCCGCGGCCCTCGTTCGTCACCGCCCTGGCCGAGGCCCTGGTCGCGCGCCCGGGCCGGGTCGTGGTCGCGGCGGTGGCGATCAGCGCCCTCGCGTCCGGCCTGGCCTGGCACGGCCTGCGGGTCCAGACCGACCGCATGGCGCTGATCGGCGAGCAGCACCGCTTCAACCAGAACTTCGCCGAGCTGCTGGACGAGTTCGGCGACGTGGACGCCATGGTCGCGGTGCTGTCGGCCCCCGATCGGCCTGCGGCGCGGGCGGCCGCCGACCTGCTGGCGGCGCGGATCGCCGCCGAGCCGGCGCGATTCCCCGGCCTGTACTACCGCGTCCCGCCCGAGGCCCTGGCGGGCAAGGCGCTGCTGTTCCTCGACCTCGCCGACCTGCAGGCGATCGAGGCCCGCCTCCGCCTGGGCCGCGAGGCGGTGCGGGGCCTGCAGCGAGAGGGGCTGGGGGGCTTCTTCTCCGCCGCCGCCGACCTGGTGGAGCGGCTGTCGGCGCCGGGCGCCGACGCGCCCGCTGACGGGCAAGCGCTGGCCTTCCTGCCCACCTTCGCCGACGGCGTCAGCCAGGCCCTGGAGGGTCAGCCGGCGCCGCCGCCGTGGCAGGCCTGGATCCCGCCGGGGGCGCTGGCCGGGCGCGACGGCTACACCTGGACCGACGACGGCCGCCTGCTGCTGCTGGTCCAGCCCCGCCGCGAGGACCTGGAGGCCACCACCGCCTCGGTGCACCGCCTGCGGGCCCTGCTCGACGCGCTGGCCCGGGAGGCGCCCGGCGTCACCGCCGGCCTCACCGGCGAGCCGGTGCTCGAGGTCGACGAGATGGAGACCTTCCACCGCGACGCGCAGGTGGCCACCGCGCTCTCCCTGGTGGGGGTGACCCTGCTGCTGGCGCTGTCCATGCGGCGCCTGCTGGGCCCGCTGCTGGCGACCGCCTCCCTGGCCGCGGCGCTCCTCACCACCCTGGGCGCGGCCACCCTGTGGCCGGGGCGGCTGAACCTGATCTCCGCCGCCTTCTGCGCGCTGCTGGTCGGGCTGGGGATCGACTACGCGATCCACTGGGTGTCGCGCTTCGACGAGGAGCGGGCGCGCGGGCTGGAGGGGGCGCCGGCGGTCGCGGCGGCGCTGCACGCCACGGGGCGCGCGATCGCGGCGGGGGCGATCACCACCGCCCTGGCCTTCCTGGCCACCCTGTTCACCGACGTGGAGGGGATCCGCGAGTTCGGGGTGGTGGCGGGCGCCGGGGTCCTGCTGGCGCTGGCCGCGACCACGGTCCTGCTGCCGGCGCTGGTGGTGCTGGCCGACCGGAGCCGGGGCGGCCGGCGCGCCCGGCCGCGCCCCGCCTGGCCACGCAGTCGCCTGGCCCAGAGCCTCGACGCCCTGATCGAGCGCCGCCCGGCGGCGGTGGTCGGCGGCAGCCTGGCGCTGGCGGCGGCCGCCCTGGCCTACGCCACCGGAGCCGGCGGCGCCGCGCCGCGGCTGCGCTACGACCCCAACCTGCTGGCGCTGCAGGCGCAGGGGCTCGAGTCGGTGCAGCTCGCCGGCGAGGTGCTGGCGGACGAGGGCCTGTCGGGCATGTTCTGCGCGATCACCTGCGACGACCCCGCCTCGCTGGCGCACATCCAGGCCGCGGTGGAGCGCCTGCCGAGCGTCTCGCACGCCTCCTCGATCCTGGACGTGGTGCCGCCGCAGCAGCCCGAGAAGCTGGCCGTGCTGGCGCGGATCCAGGCCAGCCTGGCGGACCTGCCGGCGCGCGGCGCCTCTCCCCCGTCCGGCTCCCCCCAGGAGCAGGCCCGGCGTCTCGAGCAGGCCTTGGAGGCGCTGGTCGCCGCCCTGGAGCGGACGGCGCGCGGCGCCCTGTGGAGCGGGCGGTCCTCCGCCGCGGAGTACGTCATGGCCCTCGAGGAGCGCGTCGACACCCTGGCGCGCGCGGCCCGCGCCGCCGTGGGCGACCTCGAGCAGGCGCGGCGGCTGGTGGCCTACGAGGCGACGCTGCGCCGCGACCTGGGCGAGGCGCTGGCGCGTCTGGCCGACGAAGCGAACACCTCCCCGCTCACGATCGACTCGCTCCCCCGGGAGGTCCGCGAGCGCTTCGTGGGGCGGACGGGCAAGCTGCTGCTGCGCGTGTACCCGGCGGTCGACGCCTGGTCGAAGGAGGGCTTGCGCCAGTTCGTGGAGGAGGTCCGCTCGGTCGCGCCCGACGCGGGGGGGATCCCGGTGGTGTTCTACGCCTCGGACCGCTTGATCCGCAGCGGCTACGTGCGGGCCGCGCAGCTGGCCCTGGCGTTCACGGTGCTGTTCTTGCTGGTCCACTTCCGCAACGCGCTGCTGCCCGCCGTCGCCACCGCCACGCTGCTGGTGGGCGCCTGCTGGGGCGTGGGCCTGCTGGCGCTGCTGCGGATCGACCTCAACCCGGCCAACCTCCTCGCCCTGCCGCTGACCTGCGGGATCGGGATCGACTACGCGATCCACCTGATCCACCGCGACCGCGAGGCGCGCCGCAGCCGGTCGCTGGCGGGCGCCCCGGCGATCGTGGCCACCGCCACCGGCCGGGCGGTGGTCCTGTCGACCCTCACCACCCTGGTGGCCTTCGGCGCCCTCACCCTGTCGGCCCACCGGGGCGTCGCGAGCATCGGCGCCACGATCTGCGTGGGGGTGGTGGCGAGCCTGGCCGCAGCGCTGCTGCTGTGCCCCGCGCTGCTGCGCCTGTGGAGCGGCCCCAGCCGGCCGCTGCCGTTCACGGGGCTCCCGGGGCCCAAGACCGGGCCCGGCGGGGCGCCGATCCGACCGGTTGACGAGGGGCCGGAGGACGAGGAGTGAGGTGCGCGCCCTCGGAGGCGCAGCCGTCAGCGATCAGCCGTCCGCGAACCTCGGTCACGGCGGTCGCTGACAGCTGGCAGCTGCTCGCTTCCGATCACCGGTTCAAGATCGCGAGGAGGTTCGTCCGATAGGGGGACGGCGAGCGAAGCCGGGGTGTGCCCGGCCGGCACCTCGCCCCGGAGGAGAGAATGGACCTCACCCTGTCGCTGCGCCCCCTCGCCCTCACGGTGCTGCTCGGCGCCAGCGCCGGCCTCACCGGCTGCGTGCGCCCCGGCCCTCTGCCGCCCGCGGCCTCCGCGCCGCGCCCCACGGTGGTCGCCGCCGCCGCGCCGGGGAAGCCGACCGAGGTCGTGGAGGTCGAGACCGACCCCGCGGCCCGCGACGAGAGCCCGTTCTACGACTTGACCGGCGCCTTCGGCCTGGAGGTCTCGATCGACCTCGTCACCGGCCGCCGGGTGTGCCGTGACGCC
Organism: Planctomycetota bacterium; assembly: GCA_041690735.1. Lineage (GTDB taxonomy): Bacteria > Planctomycetota > J058 > J058 > J058 > JAWLGW01. Next base: position 8,519 of record JAWLGW010000087.1, on the reverse strand, counting down.
CACAACACGGTCGTGGTCATGCCGAGCTCGCGCGACCTGGTGATCAACGGCACCGCCTACCCGCTGGGCGGCACGATCCGCTGGCACGAGGGGGTGCTGTATCTGCCCGGTGAGGCCCGCGCGCTCCTGGCCGAGCACCTGCGGGTGGGGCCGGTGCAGGCCGTGGCGAGCGACCCGCGGCTGTTCGACGGCAGCGAGCACCACCTCGCCGCCTGGAAGCGGACCCACGGCGCCAGCGAGCCCGCCGCCGCCCCCGCTGCGGCCGCTCCCTCCCTCCCGGCGGGGTGGGCCGTCGACGGGCGCCGCTGGCAGTACATCGTGATCCACCACAGCGCCACCGAGCAGGGCGGCGCCGACGCCTTCCACCGCGAGCACGCCAAGAAGTGGAAGAACGGCCTCGGCTACCACTTCGTGGTCGGCAACGGGACCACCACCGGCGACGGCGAGATCGAGGTCGGCCCCCGCTGGGAGCACCAGACCGACGGGATCGACGGCGCTCACGCCGGGAACAAGACCTACAACAAGTACGGGATCGGGGTGTGCCTGGTCGGCGACTTCAACGACGGCCGCCCCAGCGCCAAGCAGATCGCCGCGCTGCGCAAGCTGTGCCGCAGCCTCATGCGCCGGTACGGGATCCCCAAGTCGCGGGTGTTCGCCCACAAGGCGGTGCGCAAGGGCTCGACCGACTGCCCGGGCAAGCGCTTCCCCCTGCAGGCGTTCCTCCGCTCCCTGTAGAGCAGACGCACCCTTCCAGCCCGACGAACGAGCCCGCCCTTCGGCGGGCTCGCTTCGTTGGTCCGGCTGGACCGGAGGAGCCGCGGCGCTATCGGATCCGGATCGGCCACACCTGCGGCTCGTCGTCGTCCTCGTCCACCCAGAAGCGCAGCTCGCCGCGGGTGGCGTCGCGGGGGACCTGCTGGAGGATCACGCCCTCCTCGTTGGTCTCGCCCTCGAAGGTCTCCTCGCCGATCACCAGCTCGTAGCGGCAGCCCGACAGGACCTCGCCGTCCTCCTCACCGATCCGCAGCTTGAGCAGCTTGGTGTCGGCGGCGAGGACCGTGACCTCGTAGGTCCGCCCGGTCTCGACCCGGTAGCCCTTCACGACCTCGACCTTGAGGATCTCGACGTTCCACTGGACGTCGCTCACCTCCTCGACGCTGCGAGCTTGCCCCTCGGTGGTGGTCGTTCCGTCGGACATGGCGATCCCTCGGGCTGGGCGCGGGAGGGTTCATTGTAGAGGGTCGGGCGGGCGGAGCCCAAGTGCTGCGTGGGGGTCTCTTTAGCCCCTCCCTACAGCAGCTCCCCCCGGCTCGGCCCGTGGCTGAGCTTGGCCGTCAGCCTCACCAGGTCGAGGTACCGGTCGCGGGCCACGTGCTTGCGCTCGAGGGGCTCGTGGAACAGGTCGCGGAGCCGCTTCTTGTCGAGGGCGCCGGCGACCAGGCCCCAGTACAGCTTGTCGCCCAGCATGTGCCCCAGCATGTGGGTGATCAGCAGGTGCAGCTCGGCGGGCTGGGTGAGGGCCCGGCCGGCCGAGGTCCACTCGCCGTGCTCGAGGTAGTCGCGCTCGAGCTGCTTGTGGTGGAGGACCAGGCGGGAGGCCTCCAGGGTGAGGCGCTGGCTGAGGAGGAGCTTGACCCGCTCCTCGGGGACCGCCGCCAGGACGCCGGTCTCGTCGGGGCGGAAGGGCTGCCCCGCCTGCTCCGCCCGGCGGCGGCGGCGGCGCTCGCGCTCGCGGGTGCGGTGGCGCTCCAGGTAGATCTCGCAGTCCCGCTCCCGCCAGCACTCGCGGGTGGGGACGATCACCTTGGAGCCGAAGAAGCCCAGCGCCTCGGTCACCACCCGGAAGTAGAAGTCGGTCTCGAGGCCGCGGGGCTTGTCCCAGCGGTAGCCCGAGCACAGGTGGTGCAGGAAGTGGGTCCCCTCCTCGGCGGCGTTGACCACCGAGAAGTCGGAGAGGTAGATGATGTCGCCCTTGGGGATGAAGTAGCTCTCGTTGGAGAGGATCTGCCGCTTGATGTCCTCCAGCTCGACCTCGGTGAAGTCGCCCCGCCCCGTGAGCAGGTAGTCGAAGAAGTCGAGGTCGTTGACCGTGAACAGGGTGAAGGCGTCCAGGTCGTCGCGCTCGATCCCCAGGAAGCGCGCCACCGTGACCACCATGGCGTGGACCTGCTCGGCGTATTCGGCCCCCCGGTCGTCGCTCTCGTCGTCGTCCTCCTCCTCGCCGAACAGCTCGTCGAGGCCGTCGGGCACCTCCCAGTGGGAGGTCGCCAGGGGCGGGTCGAGGGCGGGGCGCTCGCTCACCCAGTTGAGGTAGCTGTGCAGCTTCTCGATCGGCGAGGCGTTGAGGACGCAATAGGCGTCGGGCGCCAGGCGGACCACGTTCACCTGCTCGCGCCGCTCTCGGGCCAGCTGCCAGTAGATCTCCTCGGCGTTCTGGTGGACGATCAGCTGCCGCCGCTCGCCGAGGTGGCGCTCGTCGAGGGCGCGCCCCACCAGGAACGGCAGGTGGTCGCGGGCCACGTGCAGGTCGCCGTCGAACACCACCACCAGCGCCTCGGGCTGGGCGGCGACCTCGTCGGCGATCACCTGCGCGGTGCGGAAGTCGCGCTCCAGCAGGTGGTCGTGGGTGTGCTCGAGGGGGTCGCTGTTGATCCCGACCACCCGAACGCCGCGCCGCTTGGCGACCGCGAAGATCTCGCCGTACGGCTGCCAGGGGAAGCCCCAGCTCCGCTCGTAGTCGATCCGCCGCAGGAACTCGCCCTCGTCGATCGCGTCCGCGCAGAAGGCGTCGAGGTGGGGCTGGTGGGCGGCGTGGACCATCTCCATGGCCAGGACCACCTGCCGGCGCACCTTGGAGAGGGCGAGCAGCAGCTTGACCAGGGTCTTCTGGGCCTGGGGGAGGGTGTGGTAGTCGCCCACGTAGACCAGGTCCGCGGCGGCCGCCGCCTCGACCAGCTCCCGCTTGGAGGAGACCGCCTCGTAGCGGCGCAGGTCCCGCTCGTACTCCTCCTGGTAGATCTCGACGTTGGGCGGGTTGTCGGTGATGGACGCTTCGATCTCGCGCTTGAGCCGTCGCCACAGCCGCTTCTGGATCGCCAGCAGCTCCCGCCGCGCCGCGTCTTCGCTGCCTCGCTCCCGAGTCACCGCGCTCCTGGCCGCCTGCCGCGTAACCCCTTGCCGTCAAGGGGCTAAGCGGCCCGGCTACGTCGCCAGGCGATGATAGCGCCTGACCGTCGCCCGGGCACGGGCGCCCGAGCCCGGGCGGCCAAGCCGTGACGCGCCAAAGACATATGGCGGAGCAGCTTGCGCAGGCAGCACCCAGCGCCGATCCTCGGCGTGTGCCGTCCTCTCCCCGGGCCCTGTCGCTCCTCGCCGCCCCGATCCTGGCGCCGGTCCTCCTGGTGGGCCTGGCGGCGCTCCTGCCGCCGCTGGGTCGAGCGGGAGAGGAAGGGGCCCCCTCGGCGGCGGCGGACCTCGAGGTCGCTCGCGCCTTCGAGGCGCGGGTCCAGGCGACGATCGCGCAGGTCCGCTCGGCGGTGGTGACGATCGGGGTCCCCGATCGGGAGGGCGGGGGCCTGCGCAGCGGCGGCACCGGGGTGGTGATCGACCCCGCCGGGTGGGTCCTGACCTGCGACCACGTGACCGAGGGGCGGCGCGAGGTGTGGGTCGGCCTCGCCGACGGCCGCACCCTCTCGGGCAAGGTCACCGGCCGCGACCCGGTGGGCGACGTGGCCCTGGTCAAGGTGGAGGGCCCGCGCCTGGTGGCGGCGCCGCTGGGGGACTCGGAGGCCCTGGCGGTGGGCGACCCCGTGGTCGCCCTGGGCAACCCCTTCGGCCTCGCCAAGGACGACCACGAGCCCGCGGCGACGCTCGGGATCGTGAGCGGCCTGCACCGCTATCAGGGCGGCGCCAAGGTCTACCCCGACGCGATCCAGTTCGACGCCGCGGTGAACCCCGGCAACTCGGGCGGGCCGCTGCTCGACCTGTCGGGGCGCGTGGTGGGCCTGAGCGGACGGATCTCGATCCGCGGCATGGCGCGCCACAACGTGGGGGTGGGCTTCGCGATCCCGGCCCACCAGATCGCCCTGGTCCTCGAGGACCTGCGGGCCGGGCGCGAGGTCGCCCGCGGCTACCTCGGCGTCCGCTTCGCGCGCCACAGCGACGGCGCGCCGGGGGCGCGGGTGGAGGACGTGGTGCCGGGCAGCCCGGCGGCCCAGGCGGGGCTAAGGGTGGGCGACCGGATCGTCGCCGCCCGCGGGCGCGCGATCGACCACCCGGTCCGCCTCCAGAACGCCCTGACGGTGCTCCCCGCCGGGACCCGGGTGGCGCTGGTCGTGGACCGCGACGGGCGGCGGCTCGAGGTCGAGGCGACCCTGGGGGAGCGGCCCCAGTGAACCCTCCCGCCGCCGCGCGCACCCCGCTGCTGCTGCTGCTCGTGGCGCCCTCCCTGGCGCTCCTGTCCCTGGGGGTGCGCGGCCAGGACGCCTCCGCGCCGGCTCGCGACCGCCCCGGCTCGCTGGCGTCGGTGATCGACCGAGCCAGCGCCTCGGTGGTCCGCGTCAGCCTCGAAGGGGGCCGCCCCCGCGGCGACGCGCCGCGGTGGCACCTGCTGCGGCGGGTCGCCAGCCGCGACGCGGGGGCCGGCGTCGCCCTGGGCGAGGGCCTGGTGCTGACCCACGCTAGCCTGGCCCTGTTCGTCGACCCGACGTACACCGTCACCGATCGCAGCGGGCGACGGCACCCGGCCCGCGTGATCCACGTGGACCGGGCCCGCGAGCTGGCGGTGCTGCGGGCGGACACTCTGCGGGCCCCGGCGGCGACCCCCGGCTCGAGCGAGGGGCTGCTGCCGGGTCACCTGGTGGTCGCCCTGGGCGACCCCTTCGGCATGGCGGTCGACGCGCAGCCCACCGCCACCCTGGGCGTGATCGAGGGGCGGGCCCGGCTGCAGGCGGCCGAGTCGACCTTCGCGGGCGAGGTGCTGCTCACCGACGCGGCGATCAACCCCGGCAGCGAGGGCGGGGCCCTGATCGACGTGGAGGGGCGGCTGGTGGGCGTGCTGGGGCCGCTGGTCCTCGACCGGCGCCTCGAGCACGGCCTCCCGGGTCAGGAGCCGCACCTGACCGGCTACGCGGTGCCGGTGGAGGCGGCCACCGCGGCGCTGCGCGCCGCCCTGCGCCCGCCCCGGCAGGCGGGCTTCGTGGCCAAGAGCGGCCGGTCTGGCGTGGAGGTGGTGCGGGTCGAGCCCGACGGCCCCGCCGCCGCCGCGGGCTTGCAGCCGGGCGACGTGATCCGCGCCGCCGGCGGCGAGGCCGTCGCGACCACCGCCGACCTCCGCACCGCTCTCCACGCCAGCGAGACGCAGCTGACCTTGAAGGTCGAGCGCAGCGGCCAGCGCCGCGAGGTCGTCCTGCGCTGGGAGGCGGCCAAGTGAACCGGGCGGATCGGAGCGCCTCGCGCGAGCGCGGGTCCGTGGAGGGCAGGTCTCGGCTGTCGTCCCGGAGCGAGCGCTCGCGTGAGGTGGCGCGAGGGGCGCCGCTCCTTACCGCCGCTCTCCTGATCGCCCTCCTCGCCGCGCTGCTGCCGGTCCGGGGTCAGGACGCGCCCGCGCCGGCGCCCTCCCCGCACGCGGCGATCTCGCGCACCCTCGCCCGCGCGGTGGCCCGGGCCGCGCCGGCGCTGGTGCGGATCGGGCCGCTCGTCGAGGGCGCCGTGGACGCGCGCCGCGCCCGCAGCGGGGTGATCATCGCCTCCGACCTGGTGCTCACCAGCGCCGACAACGTGGAGACCTTCGGCGTGGACGACCTGGCGGTCGAGACCGCGGACGGGCGGGTCCTGCCGGCGCGGCTGCGCGGGCGCGACCTGCGCCTGCGGGCGGTCCTGCTGCAGGTCGAGGGCCTCGACGGGCAGCCCCTCGAGGCGGCCCCGGCGCTGGAGGCGGGCGCCCTGGTGGCCGCGCTGGGGACCGGGCTGCGCCAGCTCACCCTGCCCACGGTCACCTTCGGGATCCTCTCGGCGCGGGGGCGCTTCCAGGGACGGGCCCACCAGACCGACGCTCCCCTCGACGCCTCCAACGCCGGCGGGGCGCTGGTCGACCTGGAGGGGCGGCTGGTGGGGATCCTGGTGCGCGTGGACGAGCGCCTGGGCGCCCGCAGCGGGGTCGGGTTCGCCGTCCCGATCGACCGGGTCCTGCCGGTGCTCGAGCGCCTCAGCCGCGGCGAGCAGCTCGAGCCTGGCCGCATGGGCCTCGAGGTGCCGCGGGTGGCCGCCGGCTCGGGCCCCGGCACCGAGCTGGCCGAGGTCGACCCCGAGGGACCCGGCGCCGCCGCGGGCCTGCGCCGGGGCGATCGGGTCCTGTCCCTGGGCGGGCGGGCCACGCCGCACCTGCGCGCCTTCCGTGAGGCTGCGTCGTTCCTGTACGCCGGGCAGCGGGTCGAGGTGGAGTTCCTGCGGGAGGGCCACCGGCGGACCGTGACGGTGCAGGTGCTGCCGCTGTAGAGCGTTCCGCCCCGCCCGCGGCACACGGGAAGTGGACAGCCGTGCCTGTCGCCGGCGGGGCCGTTACCCTCCTCCCATGGCCACCGATCCCCTCCCGCCCCTGTGCCAGGCCCCCACCTGCGAGGCGCTGGGCGAGGCGCGCTTCCTAGGGCTGACTCCGCTGTGCCCGCGCCACGCCGCCAAGGCGAACGGGCGCGCCGCGGGGAACGTGCTGGTGGTCGGGATCGCGCTGGCCGCTGCGGGGGCGGTGTTCGCCGCCCTCGACGCGCGCAGCCTCGCGGCCGCCCTGGGCGGAGCAGGCCTGCTGGTGGCGGCGCTGGCGCCATGGTTCCGTCGACGGGCGCGTCACCTCGGCGGCGCGAGCGGATCCGGAGGATCGTCCGAGGTGTCGAAGGGGTCGTCCTCGACCTGCTCGGATCGCGGCTCGGCGGCCGGCCGCGGCACCTCGGGGTAGTCGAGGTCGGGGCTGCCGAGCGGCAGCTCGGGCGGCGGCGGCGGCCCAGCGGTCCGGGGCAGCGGCGCCGGTCGCGGCGTCTCCGGCCGCGGCGTCTCCGGCCGCGGCGTCTCCGGCCGCGGCGTCTCCGACCGGGGGGAGGGCGTCCGGCGCCCGCTCGCGCCCGCGGCGGCCGGCCCCGGATCGGGCGCGGGCAGGGCGGGCAACACCGGCTGCGGCGCGGGCTCGGGCTCGTCGTCCGCCCAGGGCCCGAGGGCGTCGTACACCCGCTCGGGGACCAGCGGCCGCAGCTCGTGCACGACCGCCCGCAGGGCCCGCCCCGAGGCGCTCCCCTCGACCGCCGCCTTGACGCTGGACGACAGCCCCAGCGCCACCAGCGTCACCACGCCGAAGGCCAGCAGCCCCTTGAAGGCGCCCAGCGCGCCGCCGAAGCGCCGGTCGAGCTCGTCGAACTCCATCTCCTCGATCCGGTGCTTGAGGCGCAGGCTGAGCACGTACAGGCAGATCGCCACCACCGCGTACACGACCACCCAGGCGACGAACCGCCCCAGGAGCCCCTCCGCGAACACCCCGCCCAGCGGGCGCGACAGCACGGTGGCGCACAGGCCGCCCAGGAGCAGGGTCACGATGCCCGAGACCTGCCACACGAGGCCGCGGTGCCGGCCGATCAAGTAGCCGGCGACCCCCACCGCCACCGTGAACAGGTCGTAGATCCCCACGGGCACGCCCCTCACCTCCTCATCGGCCGCTGCCGGCCAGCGCTTGGGGCTCTCCCTCGGCGCCGTCGGCCCACCCCCATCGTGGCGCGCGATCGTCGGTTTGTCGCGGGGGCCGCGCCGGACGGCGGCTCAGGGGTCGATCGCCACCCGCACGCTGACCGCAGCCCCCGGCCGCGGACGGCTGAGGGCCGCTCGCGCAGCGTCCGGCCGGAGACCGCCGACCCAGCCCTCCTGCGTCCACTCCTCGACCTCGTCCGCCAGGCGGCTCAGACCGGCCACGTTCGCGGCGCTCCCCTCTCGCTGGGGGAGGCGGGCCGCCGCCAGCCACTCCACCCCCAACGGCAAGCGGCCGCCGAGCGCCTCCGCGAGGCGCTGCGCCGCGCCGTGAGGAATGCCTCGCATGGGCTGATCCCGCAGCTCGGCGGGCACCCGCTCCACGAGCGAGTCGCCGCCGGCGCGACGCGTGCGGCCGGTGCTGCGGTGGGGGCGATCGAGCAGGGCGGCGAGGGGCGCTTCCCACCGCTGCCGGGCCTGGCGCGGGAGGCCGTCGAGGAAGGCGGCGTACTGCGCGACGGTGACCTCCGTCTCGCTCAGCCAGAACCCCGCCGTCGCGACCGAGCGGCCGCGCATGCGGAGGGTGCGGGGCGGCACCCACGCCACCCGCAGGGTGACCGCGCCCCGGGAGAGCTCCCGCACCCGCGGCTCGAACCGCGCCGGCGGCGGGTCCTCCCCCGCCGGCTCCTCCTCCTCGGGGTCCGCTGCGACCGCCGGCTCCGCCTCGGGCACCGCGGGCTCCGCCTCGGGCACCGCGGGCTCCGCCTCGGCAGGCGCGGGCTCCGCCTCGGCAGGCG
>JAWLGW010000086.1:0-11915 GCA_041690735.1 Planctomycetota bacterium | reverse complement strand
GTACCGCGCCTCGCCCAGGCAGAAGCCGACCTCGCCCGCGAACCCCTCCAGCTCGCACTTGCCGAGGTCCTGCCGGAGCGCGTCCAGCAGGCGCGCCTCCTCCTCGACCAGCAGGCTCGCCAGCCCCTGGAGCTGCGTGCTGCGCCAGGCGTAAGGGTGCGTACGCCCGTCGGAGTAGGTGCCGCGCAGGTCGCTCACCAGCGCCGCCGCGTCCAGGTCGGCGGTGGAGGTTGAGGTCGTGTCCGTGGTGGTCGTCGCCATGGGGCCTCCTCAGGCCAAGCCGGCCGAACGCGGGGCGTCGGCGAACAGGCGCCGCGAGATCACGATCCGCTGCACCTGCCCCGTCCCCTCGAAGATGTCGTACACCTTCTGATCGCGGTAGAGCTTCTCCACCAGGCGCTCGTGCAGGACCCCCTCCGGGCCCAGCACCTCGATCGCCCTGGCGGTCACCAGGTCGACCATCTTACCGGCGTAAGCCTTGCTCATGGACGACTCCTTGGCGTTCTCCCGCTCGTGGTCGAGCAGGTAGGCCGCCTTCCAGCACAGGAGCCGGGCGGTGTGGATCTCGCGCTCCATCCAGGCCAGGGTCTCCTGCAGCCGGCGGTAGCGGGCGGTGTGCTGGGCCAGGGCGTAGTGCTCGCGCACCCACTCCCGGGCGATCTCGTAGGCCGCCCGCGCGATCCCCACCGCCATGACCGCCACCAGGGGGCGGGTGGCGTCGAAGGTCTTCATGGCCGTCTGGAAGCCGCCCTTCGCCTTGGCCTCGTAGTGGGCCTCGCCGCCCAGGAGGTTGCCCGCCGGCACCCGGCAGTCCTCGAACACCTGCTCGGCGGTCTCGGACGCCTTGAGGCCCATCTTCTTCTCGATCTTGGGCACGCTGAAGCCGGGCGTCCCCTTCTCCACCACGAAGGCGCGGTGACCGGCGCGCCCCAGGGCGGGGTCGATCGTGGCGAACACCACCGTCCACTCGGCTCGCCCGCCGTTGGTGATGTAGATCTTGCTGCCGTTGAGGACCCACTGGTCGCCTTCCTTGCGGCAGGTGGTGCGGATCGCCTTGGCGTCCGAGCCGGCGCCGGGCTCGGTGAGGGCGTAGGCGCCGAACTTGTACTCGTCGGGCCGGAACAGCCCCAGGAAGCGCTCCTTCTGCTCGGGCGTGCCGGTGATCTGCACCGGCGGGCCGCCCAGGCCGGGGCCCGGCAGGTTGAGCACCGCGGCGGGGTCCCCCCAGGCCAGCTCCTCCACCGCCACCAGCAAGGTCCGGTTGAGTGAGCTGGGCCCCTGGCGCTCCTTCTCGCCGCCGCCGCTCTCGCCCACACCGCCGAAGCTCCCCGCCCCCAGGCCGAACTGCTGGCAGGCCTTGATGAACTCGGGGTGGGGGGCCTCGAGGAGGTCGGACTCGAGGGCGTAGGGGCGCATGTAGGTCTCGGCGAAGCTGCGCGCCATGGCGCGCACCTGCTGCATCTTCGGCGTGAGCGTGAAGTCGATCGCCACGGCTCAACCCTCCTGCGGCAGGACGCCGACGAGCTCGTCCTCGGCCTCGTCCTCGGGCAACGCCAGGCCGTCGATGAGCGGCAGGGTGCGCGCGTCCCGCATCCACTTCTCCACCGGGTGGTCCCACAGGTAGCCGTGGCCGCCCAGGACCTGCACCGCGTCCGAGCACACCGCGACCGCCACCTCGGCCGCCTGCCGGTGGGCCAGCAGGGCCAGCCCCGGCGCCCGCGGGTCGCCGGCGTCGAGGGCCGCGGCGGCCTGCCACACGAGGTTGCGGGTCCCTTCCACGCGCGTGGCCATGTCCGCCATCATGAAGGCCAGCGCCTGGTGCTCGTAGAGGTACGCCCCGAAGGCCCGCCGCTCCTGGGCGTACTGGAAGGCGTGCTCGCTGGCCGCCCGGGCGCAGCCCACCAGCCGGGCGGCGTCGAGGGTCCGCTTGTGCGCCACGGTGTGGCGCAGGGCCTGCCGCGCCGCGCCCGGCGCCGACGTCGCGCCCAGTCGGTCGCCGAGGGGGACGCGCACGCCCGCGAAGGCCAGCGAGGCCCAGCGCCCGGCGCCGAGCCCCAGCGTGCGCGGCGGCTCACCCGCGGTCAGCCCCGCCGGCCGCCCGGCCACCGCCAGCACCGCCAGCCGGTCCCAGGGGTCGGGCGCCTCGCTGGCGACGTCCCGCGCCAGCACCAGGGTCAGCTCCGCCTCGCCGGCGTCCCGCACGTAGGCCTTGCGCCCCTCGATCACCCAGGCGTCGCCGTCGCGGCGGCAGGTGGTCTCGCAGGCGGCCGGGTCGATCCCGAACGGCCCCTCGACCAGCGCCAGCGCGGCCCGGCGCCGCCAGCCCTCCGCCTCGTCGGCGAACGGGCGCAGCAGGCGCTCCACCTGCTCCTCGCCGCCGAGCGCCAGCACCAGCGGCGCCGCGCTGCCGGGCCCCGGGAGCGCCACCGCGGCGCCCACGTCCCCCCAGGCCAGCTCCTCGGTGCACAGGGCGGCGGCGCGCACGTCGAGCAGGTCCACTCCGCCCAGCCTCTCGGGCAGGGCGAGGGTGGTGAGGCCCAGCTCGTGGCAGGCCTGGGCCAGCTCGTCCGGCAGCCCGCGGCCCGCCTCCACCTCCCGCAGCAGGGGCCGGACCTGCTCGGCCGCGAAGGCGTGCACCGCCTCCGCGACCTGGCTCAGCTCCTCGCCCGCCTCGAACGACACGCTCACGCGCCCTCCCTACCCCAGCTCGGCGCGGTAGGCCTCGACGGTGCGCCGCAGCGCCTCATCGAGCGGCACCTCCGGCGTCCAGCCCAGCAGCTCCTTCGCGGCCTCCACCGAGGCCAGCGAGTCGCGCACGTCGCCTGCGCGGGCGGGGCCGTGGATCGGCTGCACGTCCTCGCGCCCGACCCAGCGGGCGATCGCCCGGAACAGCTCGTTGATCGAGATCCGCCGCCCGCCCGCCACGTTGAAGGTGTGCCCGCTGGCGCGGGGCGCCTCGGCCGCCAGCAGGTTGGCCCGCACCACGTCCTCCACGAAGGTGAAGTCGCGGGTCTGCTCGCCGTCGCCGTTGATGGTGGGCGGCTCCCCCCGCAGCAGCGCCGCGGTGAAGGCCGGCACCACCGCCGCGTAGCCGCTGGCGGGGTCCTGGCGGGGGCCGAACACGTTGAAGTAGCGCAGGGCCACCACCTCGAGCCCCATGGAGCGCGCGAAGGCCAGGCCGAGCTGCTCGGCGGCCAGCTTCTGGGCGGCGTAGGGCGACATGGGCGCGGGCGGCATGCCCTCGTGCTTGGGCAGCGTCGGCGTGTCCCCGTAGACCGAGGAGGAGGAGGCCATGACCAGCCGGCGCGCGCCCGCCTCGCGGGCGGCGAGCAGCAGGTTGTGGGTGCCGACCACGTTGACCGCGAACGAGCGCTCGGGCTCACGGATCGAGCGGGGCACCGAGGGGACCGCCCCCTGGTGGAGGACCACCTGGACGTCCGCGCAGGCGCGCCGGCACACCTCGAGGTCGCGCAGGTCCTCCTCGAGGAGCTCCACGTCGCCGAGGACGCCGTCCAGGTTGCTGCGGCGCCCGCTGCTCAGGTCATCGAGGACCCGCACCTCGCTGCCGCGCGCCAGCAGGTGACGCACCAGGTGAGAGCCGATGAACCCGCAGCCGCCGGTGACCAGGACCTTCTCGCTCATGGGCCAGATCCTAGCCCATGACGCTGCGGCGGGCGCTTACGCAGGGGCCTCTCGGAGTAGAGTGGCCGGCCATGACCGACGCGCTCCCGCTCACGATCGTGGTGCCCGTGTACCACGAGCAGGACTGCATCGCCGAGGCCCTGCGTCGCCTCCGCAACGAGGTGCCGATCCATCACCGCGTGCTGGTGGTCTACGACAGCGACGACGACCCCACGGTCCCCGTCGTACAGGCCCTCCTCCCCCAGCACCCCGGCGTGGCCCTGGTGCGGAACGACCTCGGCCCCGGCGTCGTGTATGCCCTCCGGGCGGGGCTCGCCGCCGCCAGCGAGAGCCCCGGCGAGGGCGCGGTGCTGGTCTCCATGGCCGACCTGTCCGACGACCTGCGGGCGGTGGAGCCGATGCACCGATTGCTGGAGCAGGGCTACGACGTCGTCGCCGCCTCGCGCTACATGCCGGGCGGCGAGCAGCACGGCGGCGGGCTCCTCAAGGCGGGCCTGTCCCGCCTGGCCGGCCGCTCCCTGGCCGCCCTGGCCGGCTTCCCCACCCGCGACGCCACCAACGCCTTCCGCATGTACCGGGCCTCGTTCCTGCGCGCGGTCACGATCGAGAGCACCGGCGGGTTCGAGGTCGCCCTCGAGCTGACCGTGAAGGCCTGGGCCCGCGGCTATCGGGTCACCGAGGTGCCGTCCGTGTGGCGCGACCGCACCGCCGGCGAGTCGAAGTTCCAGCTCAAGAAGTGGCTCCCCAAGTACCTGCGGTGGTACGCGGCCGCCCTGGGGCACCGCCACCTGGGGCTGGGGGTGTAGCGCCGCTCGCGCTCCCGGAGGGTCGCCTCGTGCCCGTGCCCGTGCCCGTGCCCAGCGGAGCGGTGCCCGACACGTGCCCGACACGTGCCCGTCATCCGTGCGCTGAAGGCCGGGAACGTGTCGGGCACGGGCACGGGCACGAGAGCTCACTCAGCCCACCCCCAGGCTCCGCAGCTCCTCCTCGAACAGGTCCACCACCCGGCGCGGGTCGTCCGCCACCGCCACGTCGCCGCGGACGCCCATCCGCACCTGGCCGTCGTAGCTGACGATGCTCAGGCCCAGGCCCAGGCGGGCGGGGTGGGGCACCCAGATCACGAGGTCGCTCAGGCGGACGCCAGCCAGATACAGGGGCCGGCGCGGGCCGGGGACGTTGGTCACCACCACCGAGCCCTTCTTGACGAACACGTCCTCCACCAGGTGCTGAATCGTGGCCGGCGTGCGGCCGAGGGCGACCAGCAGCTCGAAGGCGACCAGCGCCTCGGGGGTGCCCTTGATCCGATCCATGTCCTGCTTGAGCCGCCGCAGCCGCTCCGGCGGCGCGCCGGCGTCGACGGGCAGGTCGAGGAACACCAGGCCGAACCGGTTGCCCAGGCTGTCGGGCATCTCCTCGATCCAGCGGGCCGGCCGCAGGTTGACCGGCACGATCGCCCGCAGGGTGAGGTCGTCCACCGCCTCGCCCCGCTCGTGCAGGTACGCCCGCAGAGCGCCGGTGAGGGCGGTCATGAGCAGGTCGTTGACCGTTGCCGAGGTGGCCCGGGCGGCCTCCTTGATCCGCGCCAGGGGCAGCGACTGCGACCAGGCGGCGCGCCGGATCCCCTGCAGCGGACGCCGCAGGACGGTGTCCGAGTCCGGTGACAACAGGACCAGGTGGCCCAGCGCCGCCGCGGCGGCGGCGCCCTGCCGCGCGAGGTCGAGCGCGCGGCCCGGGTGCGCGAGGGTCTCCGCCACCTCCGCCGACAGGGCGCTCCACAGGCCGCCCTCCTCGTCCGCGCCGCTGACCTCGTGCGCGGGAGGAGGCGTCAGCGGGGCGTCCGGTGTGGCATCGCCCAGCTGCAGCAGCAGGTGCGCCAGGGCGAAGCCGTCCCCCAGGCAGTGGTGCACTCGGGCCAGCAGCGCCGAGCGCCCGCCCTGATCGATCAGGTGCAGCTGCCACAGGGGCCGCTCCAGGTCGAGGCGGGCGCTCATGAGGTCGCCGACCAGGTCCTCGAGCGCGCCCTGGTCGCCCGGCGCGGGGACCGCGTGCCGGTGCAGGTGGGCGTCGAGGGTGAAGCGGGGGTCGTCCTCCCACTGAGGCGGCCCCAGCGGGGGCGTTACGACCCGCTGGCGGAACCGGCGCCAGCGCAGGAGCCGGGCCTCGACCACCTCCCGCAGCCGGGAGAGCTCCAGCGGTCCCTCGAAGATCAGCAGCGCGCCGATGTCCACCGGGTCGGCGGCGTCCTCCATGCGGAACCAGGTGGTGTCGACGCTGGAGAGGGTCTCGTGCGCGGCCATGGTGGCGCCTCCACCATCCATGCTCGCGCGCCCGGCGATTTCGTCACCCCCAGGGGGCGGTCTGGGGGGCGGTCAGGGGGGCGGAGGCTCCTCCTCCTCGCCGCCGCCCCGCCGCTCCAGCTCGGCCTCGAGGAGGCTCACCTTCTGGGCGAGGTTCTTGATCTGCTCGGTCATGCGGGACAGGCGCACCGAGACCGGGAGGCACAGGCCGATCAGGGCGCAGAAGCCCAGGAAGAACAACGCCGAGGGCGGGTAGCGCGAGCCCATGAGGCCCGCGATCCACATCAGCGCGTCGAAGGGCAGCAGGGCCGCCCCGAGCACGGCGGAGCCCGCCAGCAGCCACAGCCAGGAGTACTCCTCGCGCAGCTTGCGCTTGCGGACGAGCTCCAGGATCGCGAGGACCAGGGCGGTGGCGACCGCGATCACCACCACCTTCTGCTCGACGGGCATTACGCCTCCTCGCGCGCGGTCACTCGGCGGGGATCTGCTCGGGCGCAGGGGAGCGTGACGCCGATCGAGAGGAGCATCTTGAACACGTAGAAGGCCGGCCGCACCACCCCGCTGTGCATCGACTTGCCCGTGAAGCTGGGCCGCATGGCTACCGGCTGCTCCTCGGCGCGGAACCCGGCCCGGTGGAGCAGGATCAAGACGTCGGCGTCCGGGTAATCGGCGGGGAACACGTCGCTGCGCAGGAAGCGAAACACCCGCGACGACAGCGCCTGGTAGCCGCTGGTGGGGTCGGTCACCCGCCGGCGGGTGACCACCGAGGCGATGTAGCCGAACAGCACCATGCCGACGCGCCGCGCGAAGGGGGGAATGTACCCCTCCCCCAGCAGGAAGCGCGAGCCGACGCAGGCGTCGGCGTGGCCCTCGAGGACCCGCCGGGCGAGCGGCTCGATGAAGGCCGGGTCGTGCTGGCCGTCGGCGTCGATCTGCACCAGGACGTCGTATCCCTCCTGGGCGGCGTACTTGTAGCCGGTCTGCAGCGCTGCGCCGTACCCCATGTTGAAGGGGTGCGACACCACCCGCGCGCCGTGCGCCCGCGCCACCTCGGCGGTCTGGTCGGTGGAGCCGTCGTCGACCACCAGCAGATCGAGCGTGGTGTGCCGGCGGATGTCGATCAAGACCGGGCCCAGGACCCGCTCCTCGTTGAAGGCCGGGATCAGGACCAGCCCGCGGCCGATCAAGGGCGGGGCAGGTGGCGCGTCGGCGGCGGGGACGGCCGGTAAGGCCATGCAAAACCTCGCTCGGCGAGGATTCTACCGCGAGTTTCGGCGGGGTCCCCCGGGAGAAGTGCGACACGATCGCTCGGTCGTCGTTGCGCTTCGGCGCCACCTCCGCTGGGGGCTCCGTGACCCCTTTGGAACGCCATGTCTCTGCATTCAAACGGGTTAAGCTGCCTGGGCCCATGCCGCCGGATCCTTGGCCGCGTCGTTGCGAAAGAGGGACAGCACAGGGCTCACGAAGGCCCACCAAACCCCAACCCCCCAAAGACCCCCGTCCGGCGCGTTGCCGTACGGGGGTTCTTGTTTGGTTCGGCGGGCACGGGAGCGCGGCACGGGTTGGCCTCGCCTCACGTGTTGATGGCCATCAGGGCGTCACTTAGACTCTGCGCCCCCCACTCTGGGCCACCTTACTTATGCACCTCGCCCCGCTCGCGCGCGCCCCTGCGCCCGCGGGGGCCCGACCGCCGGAGCTGCCGTGGCCGCCATTCGCGACAAGGCAAAGAAGTTCCAGAAGTTCCTCAAGAGCCTCGAGGAGAAGCACCCGCAGGCCGTCCCCGAGGAGGGCATGCCGCTCCTCGACCGGTTCGTGTTCTACCTCATGCTGTACTCCAACCCGGTGACGGCGGCCCGCAAGGCCTACAAGGGCTTCACCGACGACAAGGTGTTCGCGAGCTGGAGCGAGGTCCGCGTGGCGACCGTGCGCGAGATCGCCGACGTCCTGTACGAGGCGAAGGTCGGCCCGGCCGACTTCCTGGCGCCTCGCCTGAAGGAGTTCTTGCAGCGCGTGTTCGAGGAGGTGGACGACACCTCGTTCGAGCCCCTGCGCGAGACGCTCAACGACGCCGAGAACGCCAAGGAGCGCAAGAACGCCGCCGAGAAGGCGCGCAAGTGGATCGCCGAGCTGCCCGGGATCCCCCCCTGGGGCGCCACCTACCTGCTCACCGGCCTGGGCCTCGAGGTCCAGCTCCCCTGGGATCCGCACACCGAGGCGGTCATGGAGGAGCAGAAGGCCTGGCCGCCCAAGGCCACCCTGAACCAGAAGAAGCGCACCGCCAAGGCGCTGCTGGACGG
Organism: Planctomycetota bacterium; assembly: GCA_041690735.1. Classification (GTDB taxonomy): domain Bacteria; phylum Planctomycetota; class J058; order J058; family J058; genus JAWLGW01. Next base: position 3,679 of record JAWLGW010000086.1, on the reverse strand, counting down.
CCTGGAAATGAATCCGCTGGACGCCCACCACTTGATGGTGGAGCACGCCAAGAAGGACCTCAAGCGCAAGTAGGCGCGTCGGAGACACCATGGCGGGTCACTCGCACTGGGCCGGGATCAAGCACCGCAAGGCCGCGCAGGACAAGAAGCGCAGCAAGTACTTCTCGAAGTTCTCCAAGGCGATCATGATCGCGGCCAAGGAGGGCGGCGGAGATCCCGACAAGAACCTCAAGCTCCGCTACGCCGTGGACAAGGCGAAGGCGGGCAACATGCCCAACGACAGCATCGACCGGGCGATCAAGAAGGCCACGGGCGAGCTGGGCGACGTCGTGTTCAGCGAGATCCTGTACGAGGGCTACGGCCCCGGCGGTGTCGCGGTGCTGGCGGAGGTGGTCACCGACAACCGCAACCGCACCGCGCCGGAGATGCGCAAGATCTTCTCGGTGAGCGGCGGCAACCTCGCCAACCCGGGCGCGGTCTCGTTCATGTTCGACAAGAAGGGCCTGCTGGCCGTTCCCCACTCGGAGGCCTCCTTCGACGAGGTGTTCGAGGCGGCGGCCGAGGCCGGCGCGGACGACGTGGTGGACGCCGAGGAGGAGGTGGAGATCACCACCTCGGCGCAGGACTTCGAGCCGGTGCGCCAGGCCCTGGCGGCGCGGGGCTGGACCCTCTCCACCTCCGAGCTGAGCTGGATCCCGCAGAACACGGTGACCCCCGACGCCGAGCTGCTCCCCAAGATCGAGAAGCTGCTGGCGGACCTCGAGGACCACGACGACGTGCAGGACGTGTACAGCAACTTCGAGCCGCCGGAGTGACGAGGAGCCTGCGGGGTCTGCGGCTCGGCCTGCTCCTGCTCCTCGCCACGGCGGGGGTCACGCGCGCCGACGAGCCCGAGTGGGCGGACGCCTGGGCGCGGGTGGACGGGGTGGCGGTGCTGCGGACCGCGGTGGCGGTCGAGGTCCGGCGCGGGGCGCCGCTGGCCCACGCGGTCGAGCGGCAGGTCCTGCTGACGCTCATGAAGGTCAACCTCGAGCGCGAGGGGGTCCGCCCCGACGCGCTCTCTCGCGAGGCGCTGGACGCGGCCCTAGAGGACGCGCGGCGCGGCCTGCGCGCCGCCGGGCGCGACCTCGCCGACGTGCTGAGCCGGCTCGCGCTCACCGAGGCCGAGTTCGCGGAGACCTTGCGGATCCCCGCCGCCTTCCGCGGCCACGTCCGGGCGGGGATCGACGAGGCGGCCCTGCGGGCGCTGTACGAGGAGGAGGCGCTGCGCCTCAGCGGGCAGGTCCGCGCCCGGCACGTGCTGGTGTCGATCGGCCCCCAGCGGGACGAGGCGGCGGCCCGAGCCCGCGCCGAGGAGCTGCTGACGGGGCTCGGGGCCGAGCCGACCGAGGAGGCCTTCGCCGCCCTGGCCGCCCACTCCGACGACCCCATGGCCGCCCTGACCGGCGGCGACCTGGACTGGTTCCGCTACGGCCCCTCGCGCTCCGTGCCGTCGCCCGTCATGGACGCCGCCTTCGCGCGCGGCCGGGCCGGGCTGGTCCCCGAGCCGGTGCGCTCCAGCCAGGGCTTCCACCTGGTGTGGGTGACGGGCGCTCGCCGACCGGCGTCGGCGACCGTCGAGGCGCTGCGCCCGCGGCGGGAGGGGCTCCGCGAGCAGCGCCGGTCGGCGGAGCTGCTGGCCGCGTGGCGCGAGCGGTCGCGGGTGGAGTACGCCCCCGACGCTCCGCGCCTGGCGGGCTCCCCCGCCGATGTGCGGTAGAATCCCCGCCCGTTAGGCACGCCCCGGCTCGGGGGCCTGGCGCCTGGCCCGATCGGGCGCGGGCACGGGCGCCGGGCACGGGGACGAGAACTGGAGGAGCCATGCTGACCCGCAGCGCAGCCGCCCTGGCGGCGGTGGTCCTGACCCTCGGCGTCGGAGTGGGCGAGGCCCGGGCCGCCGACGCGGCGAAGGTGTTCGAGCGAGCCGCCAAGATGGGCGACGTCGCCGCCATGATCCAGGCAGCGGAGGAGCTCGGCAGCTCCCCCTCGAAGAAGGGCGTCCAGGCCCTGGTCAAGTACGGGGCGCTGATCGAGGACTTCGACGTCTACCAGGCCTCACGGGACGCCCTGGCGGCCGCCAAGTCGGGCGACGCCCGCAAGGAGCTGCTCAAGTCCCTCGAGAAGAGCCGGCGGGTCGAGCAGCGCGTCCTGTGCATCGACGCCCTGGGCGGCGCGGGGGACGCGGAGGCCGTGGAGGCGGTGGCCGAGGCCCTCGGAGACCGGGAGAAGCCGGTGCGCATCGCGGCGATCCGGGCCCTGTCGCGCATGCAGCACCGCGACGGCGTGAAGCCGCTGTTCGAGCGGCTCGACGAGGTCGGCTTCGACAGCGGCGACGTGGAGGCGGAGGAGCTGTACAGCGCGCTCCACCGCCTGACCGGGCAGTCCTTCGAGAGCATGGAGGACTGGAGCAAGTTCTGGGAGACCGCCGGGGCGGACTTCGACCCCAAGACTCGAGCCGCCGGCGGCGACGAGCAGACCACCCGCCTCCGCGAGGGCGAGGGGAAGATCTTCGATTCGGTGGTCCGCTCGCAGGCCTTCGTGCTGTGCCTCGACATCTCCTCCAGCATGCGGGTGATCGACCTGCCGGCGGGGAAGAAGTGGAAGGACCCCCAGGGCAAGTCGCACGACTACGAGGACCCCGACCCCTCGGGCGCCAAGCCGCCGCACCCCGAGTCGCGCTTCGCCAAGGCCAAGGAGGCGTTCATCAAGTTCATCGAGAACCTCAGCCCCCGGGCGAAGTTCACGATCGTGGTGTTCGGCGAGGCCAAGGACACGCGCCTGTGGAAGCCGCAGGTGCTGCCGGCTCAGGACCGGGTGAAGCGGGACGCGATCCAGTTCGTGAAGGCGCTCAAGTGGTCCGCCGCCACCCGCACCGACCTGGCCCTGGAGCAGGCGTTCACAGTGGAGGGCGCCGACTCGATCTACCTGTTCACCGACGGGATCCCCGAGAAGCGCGAGGGGGGCAAGGCGAAGGACATCCCCCACGACGAGATCCTCAAGAAGGTGGCCGCCCTCAACCGCGCCAAGAAGATGCGGGTCAACACCTACGGCATGGCCAGCAGCAGCAAGATGCAGAAGTTCCTGCAGGAGCTCGCCGCCCAAACCGACGGCGAGTACAAGGACCTGCGCGCCAACTGAGTGAGGAGCGCGTGACGCCTCGCCGGCCCCGGCGGCCCCCTTCCCCAGTCCCGAGCGCCTCGTGAAGCCCGGCGTCGTGGGCACCGTGCTGGTGGTCCTGGCGGCCGGCGCCGCCGGGGGCGCGCTGGTCCTGCGCGACCGCGCCGCCCTCGAGGCGGCGCAGGCGGCGCGTCAGCGGGCGGACGCCGCGACCCGCGCGGGCGAAGGCGAGGCCGCCCGCGCGGCGTACGGCGAGGCGCTCCACCAGGCGGCGCGGGTGGGCGGCTGGAGCGGTCTGCGCGGCGAGGCGCTGACGGTGTCGGAGCACGCCCGGACGCAGCTGGTCGCCCTGGATGCGGCGAGCGCCGCGGCGGAGGGGGACCCGCTGCCCCTGCTGCGGCTCGAGGGCGCGGACGGGGTCGCGCCCGCGAGCAGCGCCGCCCGCGCCGACCACGTCCGCGCCGCGCTCCGGGTCCACACCGCCCGCGCCCTGGAGGAGGCGGGCGCCGAGGCGCAGGCCCTC
>JAWLGW010000085.1:582-11935 GCA_041690735.1 Planctomycetota bacterium | reverse complement strand
GGGGGGGGGGGGGGGGGGGCGGGCCCCCCCCCCCCACCCCCCCCCGCCCCCCCCCACCCCCCCCGCCGCGACTGCTGCATCTGTTCCTGGACGCGCCCTTACGTCCGCCGGATCGGCAGGCTGCGGGGGCGGGCCTTGATCCGCTCGCCCAGGACCGCCGTCAGTCGGTCGACCACGCCCCACAGGGCCTCCACCAGCGGCCCCTCGGCGTCGGTGGCGAGCACCGGCGTCCCGGCGTCGCCGCTCTGGCGCACGCGGGTGTCGAGGGGGAGCGACCCCAGGAAGGGGATGTCCCACTCCTCGGCCGCGTCCTTGGCTCCCCCGGTGCCGAACACGTCGTCGCGGTGGCCGCAGGCGCTGCAGGCGTGGAAGCCCATGTTCTCCACCAGACCCAGGACCTCGGTCTTGGTGGTCTTGAACATGTTGAGCGCCTTGTGCGCGTCCGCGACGGCGACCGGCTGCGGCGTGCACACGATCACACCGCCCGCCAGGGGGATGCTCTGCGACAGGGTGAGCTGCACGTCGCCCGTCCCCGGGGGCAGGTCGATGATCATGTAGTCGAGGTCGCCCCACTCCACGTCGCGGAGCAGCTGGGTCACCGCGCCGTGCACCATGGGGCCGCGCCAGATCGCCGCCTTCTCGGGCTCGACCAGGTAGCCCAGCGACATGGTGCCCACGCCGTGGACCTCGTACGGGAACAGCCGCTGCTTGCCGGTCTCGTGGGCCTTGAGCTGCAGCTCCTCCATGTAGGCCTTCATGCTGACCCCCATGAGGAGGGGCACGCTGGGCCCGTACACGTCGGTGTCGAGCAGGCCGACCTTGGCGCCCGCCTTGGCCAGGCCGGCCGCCACGTTCACCGACACGGTCGACTTGCCCACGCCGCCCTTGCCGCTGCCGATGGCGATGATGTTCTTGACCCCCGGCACCAGGCTGTTCGCCGCGTCGCCGGTGAAGCTGGCGGGGATCCGCCCCTGCACCTCGACGTCGGCCTCGACCTTGCCGTTGAGCGCCTCGCGGCAGCGGTCGGCCACCCGCCGGCGGGCGGGGGTGAGGGGAGCCGGGAACTCGACCCGGAACTTGGCGCGGCCGCCCTCGACGGAGAGGTCCTTCACCAGGCCGAGGTCGACGATGTTCTGGCCCGCGGTGCCAGGCGCCTCGACGGCGCGGAGCGCCTCGAGGACCGGAGCGGCGTCGCTCATGGGGCCTCCTTTTGGGTTGGGAGGCGGATTCTAGCGGGGGAGTGGAGGAGGGGTAAGGCGGAGGGAAGGAGAGGAACAGGGAATATGAAGATGAACTGGGAATTCATGTTCATGTTCTCTGTTCGTCCTCTCGCTCTGCCGACCTTACGCGCCGCCGCGCTCCAGGAACTCCAGGAAGCCGTCCACGCCGGTGTTGCCGATCTGGGCCGCGCGGATCTCGCCCTGGCCGTCGATCAGGAAGAAGCAGGGGATCGTGCCGGCGCGGTTGTATCTCTCCAGCATGAGGTCCTTGTGGGCCCGCTCGGCCGGGTCGCCGGCCTTGTCGGTGAACAGCGCCACCCGCGGGATCTGCTCCAGCTTCTCGACCACCGGCGGCTTTGGCAGGACGCCCTTCTCCATCTGCACGCAGTTGACGCAGTTGTGGCCGGTGAACATGAGGAAGGCCGGCTTGCCGTGCGCCCGGGCCCAGGCCTTGGCCTCGTCGAGGCCCGCGAGGTCGGTGCGGTAGGACAGGGGCCCGAACTTGACCGAGTGCTCGTGCTCGCCCTGCTCGAGGTCGGGGAGGATGAACGCCTCCACCGAGGGCGCCAGCTCGCGCCCCGAGGCGCCGTAGCCGAAGTAGCCCGCCAGGAGCAGGAACACCCACCCCCAGGCGTAGCGGCGGGGGCTGTGGGCGGAGAGGTCGGGGTCGTGGGGGAAGCGCACGGGGAAGTAGCCGTGCAGGTACACCACCGCGCACACGCTGAGCACGACCCACAGGGCCAGGGTCACGTCGCGGGTGAGCAGGTTCACCGCCTCCCACTGCAGCTCGGCGCCCCGGAAGAACTTGATGGCGAAGCCCAGCTCCACGAAGGCCAGCGCCACCTTGAACACCGAGAACCACGAGCCGCTCTTGGGGAGGACCTTCATGCCGCCCGGCACCAGGGCCAAGAGGAAGAAGGGCGCGGCCACGGTGAGGGCGAACACGAAGGTCGCCCACAGCACCGCCATGTCGTGCGGCGCCTGGGTGGCGGTGGCGAACAGACCCAGCACCACCGGCGCCCCGCAGGTGTAGGAGGTGAGGACGAAGAACAGGCCCATGAGGAACAGCGACCAGGCGGGGACGGTGCCGTCCTGGCCCCGCTTGGCGGCGCCGGCCTGCATGAGGCGCTGCAGGAAGCCCGGCATGCCGATCTCGTAGTAGCCGAAGAAGCTGAAGGCGAAGTAGACGAACACCGCGCCGATGCCCAGGTTCACCCAGGGGTTGGTGGCCAGCTCGTTGACGACGCCCTGCCCCTTGGCGCCCGCGAGCACCTGCACCAGGCCGCCGACCGCCACGAAGGAGACCACGATCCCCCCCGCGTAGATCCCGGCGCGCAGCGCCGTGCGTCCGCGCGACAGCGACTTCCCCTTGGAGAAGATCGAGACCGTGATCGGGATCATGGGGTAGGTGCAGGGCATGAGCAGCATGAGCAGCCCCATGCCGATCGAGGCGATGGTGAGCGCCACGACGCCCTGGGGCGCCTCGCCTCCCGTGGCGGGCGCGGCCGCCGGAGGCCCGCCATGCCACGCGCTGACCGGCCTGACCACCGGGCTGGGCGCCGCCTGGGGATCGACCGTCACCGGCAGGGTGAAGGTGTGCTCCTGGTCCACGCAGGTCTTGGGGTCGCAGGCCTGCCAGTGCAGGGTGCCGGCCAGGGCGAGCTCGCCCGGCGCCACGTCCTCCCCGACCTCTACCACCTGCGTGAAGCGGACCGTCCCCTCGTGGGACCGCGTGGGACCGAAGTCCTTCACGTCCTCGGCCTGGGGCTCGGGCTGCTCGAGGGGACCGACCGCCCTCGCGCCCGCCGGCAGGGTGAGGTCGAGGCGAGTGGGCAGGCCGGTCGGGGTGTCGGTGGCGTAGATGTGCCAGGTGTCCGCGATGGCGACGTCGAAGCGCAGCTCGACCAGGTCCCCCGGTCGCACCTGCCGGGGCGACACGCTCGCCACGACGCGCACGGCCTCGTCCGCCGAGGCGCCGCCGAGGCCGAGGTCGAGCCCCGGGACGCCGAAGCCGCCCCCGTTCGCAGGAGCGTCCGCGGGCGCCCCGGGAGCGGGCGCCGCCTCGCCGCTGACCGTCAGCGTCACCTCTCCGTCGGCCGAGGCGGGCGGCAGGCACACGGCCGACTCCCCCTCGCTGCAGGCCTGATAGGTGAAGCTCACCGGCAGGGCGCGCGGCCCGCCTGCGGCGTCTGCCGCCACGCGCACCTGCTGCGAGACGGTGAAGGTGCCGCCGTGGACCTTGAAGGTCCCCACGTACTCGACCTCGTGCTCCTTGGGCGTCGGCTCGACCGCCGCGCCGTGCGCCGTCAGGCCGGCGGCGTCACCGGTGGTGAGGGTGGAGGCCACCGCGTCGCTGCTGGGCTCGGACAGGGCGTACACGTGCCACCCCTCCTCGACCGTGACGTGCGCCTTGACCGTGGCGATGCCCCCCGGGGCGACCTCGGCCGGGTCGACCACGAACCGGACCGAGACCGGGTCCTCGGGCTGGGCCAGCGCAGGCGCGGCGGGCAGCGTCAGGCAGGCGATCGCCGCGACCGCCAGGGCCGGGCTCATGCGCGTCGCGAGCCGCATGCAGGTCCTCCAGGCAGCCGCCCCCTGGGCGAGCCGCCGCCCGATCTTACGCCGGGCAGGAACGACGGGGAGGGTGAGATCCTCGCCCGTAACGCGGAGCGGCGGCGGCGGATTCCCGCGATCGCCGCCGGACGCTTACGGGGTGCCGCCCGACGGGATGGCCCCCAGCGCCTCGACGAGGCGTGCCGCCGTGACTCGGCCGATCCCCGGCACTCGCGTGAGGCGCTCCACGTCGGCCGCGGCGATCGCCCGCTCACCGCCCGACGTCCTCAGGGCGCCCGGCCCAGGAGCGCGGCGATCGGGCGGCGCACGACGTCCCTGAGGGGCAGCCAGGCGGCGAGGACGCCCACGCCCACGCACAGGACGATGAGGGCGAACGTCGGAACACGAAGCCCAGCCGGTCCCGCCGCAGGTCCGCCTGCTGGTTCTCCGAGAGCTGCCCTGCGTCCACGCCGTCGATCAGCACGGTGCCCGCCGTGGGCAGGTCCTGCAGACCGAGCAGGTTGAGCAGGGTGGTCTTGCCGCCCCCCGACGGCCCCATGATCGCGACCCACTCCCCGGCCGTGACCGTCAGGTCGACGCCGCGCAGGGCGGGGACCGCGTTGGTGCCCAGCAGGAAGGTCTTCTCCAGCCCCACGGCCTGCACGACGGGTCGCCCGGCCGGGGGCTGCTGGGGAGAGGTCTCGTTCATGAGTCGGCGGAGCCCGGGGTTGGGGGAGCGAAGGGCGCTCACCGTAGGGCGCGCTGCAGGTCGGGCAAGACGCGGCCCGGCGGCTATCCCCCCAGCGTCTCGACCATGCGCCCGGCCACCCGCCGGGCGAAGGTGTAGATCGACACCTGCGGCGGCCCGCCGATCGAAGTGGGGAACAGGCTGCCGTCCGCCACGTACACCCCCTCCACCGCGTGGTGCGCGCCCCACGAGTCGACCACCGCCCGGCGCCGGTCCGCGCCCATGCGCAGGGTGCCCATGGGGTGGACCGCCACCAGGCCCAGGCGGTGCTCCGTGACGCCGCGGGCGGCGATCGCCTCCAGCTGCTCCGGCCCGTCGATCCACAGCGGGTCGGGCTCGTAGGGGACCGCCACCCGCCGGGCGCCGGCCGCCAGCAGGATCCGGGCCGCCTCGGTGAGGCCGAAGGCGAGCTGCTCGCGGTCGTGGTCGTGCAGGCGGTAGTCGACGCGCAGCCGGCCGCCGCCGGCGACGCGGACCCGGCCCACCGAGCGGTCGTGGATCATGGCGGTCACCACGGCGACGTGCCGGTAGCGGCGCATGAGCTCGGTGTGGGCGGCGCCGAAGCCGGGCACCAGGGCGGCGGTGCCGATCGGGTGGGCGAAGGCGGAGATCAGCCACACGCAGCGGCGGGCGCCCGCGCTGAAGTCGAGGAACTCGGTGCACTCGTAGGTCTGGGGGATCCCCTGCCAGCCCACCACCTCCTCGTCGAACACCCCCGCCACCACTGCGCCCGGGTGGATCGCCAGGTTGCGGCCGACCTGTCCCGACGGGTCGGGGAGGCCGCTGCGTTGGTGGAGGGCCGCCGAGCCGACGGCGCTGCCGGCGAGGACCACCGCCGGGGCGTCCACGGCGAAGGTGCCGCGGGGACGCCCGCCCGCGTCGAGCAAGGCGCCCCGGACTCCGGTCGCCCGGCCGCGGCGGGTGACCACCCGCAGGACGCGCGCGTCCGACACGACGCGCGCCCCCGCCGCCGCGGCCTCGGGCAGCAGCACCTTGAGGGCGTTCTGCTTGGCGTCGAACGGGCACCCGAGCTCGCAGTAGCCCGAGCCGACGCACCCGTGCCGGTTGTGAGCCATGAGGCCGCCGCGATAGCCGAGCGCCTCCACGCCGCGCTGCAGGACCGCGTTGTTGCGGTTGACCTGCGCGGGCGCGATCGCGGTGACCCCGAGGTCGCGCTCGGTGGCCTCGAACAGCGGCGCCATGTCGGCCGCGCTGGCGCCCAGGACGCCGTGCCGCCGCTCCCACTGCTCCAGGATCTCGGGCGGCGTCCGCTTGCACAGGTTGGTGTTGTGGACGGTGGAGCCGCCCACGCCGCGCCCCTGCAGGATCCGGATCGCCAGGTCGCTGCTCGCCCGGGCGCCGCGGTCCTGATACAGGAGCTCCAGCATGGGCCCCTCTTCGCGCGTGAAGTCGGCCGTGGCGCTGAAGGGGCCCTCCTCGAGGGCCACCACCGACAGCCCGGCCCGGGCCAGCTCGCGCGCGACCATGGAGCCGCCCGCTCCCGTGCCGACCACCACCGCGTCCGCGCGCAGGCGGAGCGGTGGGTCGGCCGCGCGCCCCTGCAGGACCTCCATCAGTGCGGCGGCCCGTCGTAGCCGATCGCCCGCAGGAAGGCCGGCCGTCGGTAGGCGCCCAGCATGACCAGCCCCTTGAGGCCGGTGTAGGCCTGCCGCAGCAAGCCCAGCCGGCTCGCGGCCCACCCTCGCAGCACCGCGTCCTGCGCCTCGGGCGAGAGGCCGCTGAACCGACCGAGGCGACCGGACAGCAGGGGCCCACCCACCTCCAGCAGCACCAGCAGCCCCGCCACCTCGCGGCGCATCCAGGCGGGCTGCCGGCCCAGGTACCCGTCGGCGAAGCGCACCACGTCGCTCGCCGCGGCGTCGGCGTCCTCGTGGCCGTCGATCATGCGGCGGGCGGCGGCGAGGAGGGCCCCCGCCTCCAGGTCGGTGAGGCGCTCGAGGTCCGCCAGCTCCGCCGGCACCTCGCTGGTGAGCGCCAGCCCCAGCGGCGTCGCGGCCGCCGCCGCGACCCCGCCCAGGAGCAGGGTGCGGCGCAAGAAGGCGCGGCGGGAGAGACCGGGGGCTTCGCTCATTCCAGGGAGCTTACTCGGGGGGAGCTTACCGCACTCGCTACAGGTCTCCCGCCCGGCGGGCCAGGTCCACCAGCTCGTCCCGATAGCCGCGCGGATCCTCGCCCCGCGCGACGTCGATGGCTCGGTTGCGGCACACCCGGAACAGCCAGGCCGCCTCCCGGCCGGCGACCGCGTGGCGCGGCTGCTGACACAGGCGGCAGAAGGTGTCCTGCACCACGTCGCGGGCCCGCTCCGGGTCGTGGGTGAACCGCTCCGCGTAGCGGAGCAGCCGTCCCTCGTACCGCTGGAGCAGGTCGCGCAGCCAGCGCAGGGCGTCGGGGTCCGCGGCCGTCATGCGCTCCTCTGCCCGCCTCCACGGACGAGCGGCCGGTTCCTTAGGCGGCGATCCAGTGTGGCGCCTAACCCCTGGCTGGTCGACCGGTTGAGGCGTCGCAAGATGGGTTGAAGCGGAGGCCTCGACCCCGGATCCTCTCCCCATGGGCCAACAGCCAACCCCGATCCCCCTCGGCAGCCCCGAGAACTACATCAACCGCGAGGTGAGCCTGCTCGCCTTCCACCGGCGCGTGCTGGAGCAGGCCAAGGACCCGGGCACCCCCCTGCTGGAGCGGCTGCGGTTCCTGACCATCTCCACCACCAACCTGGACGAGTTCTTCGAGGTCCGGGTGGCCAAGCTCAAGCAGCAGATCCAGCTGGGGCTCCCCAAGCCGGGCCCCGACGGCCTGTCGCCCCAGGAGACCCTGCAGGTCGTCAGCCGCGAGGCGCAAGAGCTCGTCACCGAGCAGTACCGGGTCACCAACGAGATCCTGCTGCCCGCCCTCGAGCAGGAGGGCGTGGTGGTCCTGCGGCGCGGCCGGTGGACCGAGGAGCAGCGCCGCTGGATCCAGACCTACTTCCGCGACAACGTGCTGCCGGTCCTGACCCCCATGGGGCTCGACCCGAGCCACCCCTTCCCGCAGGTCCTCAACAAGAGCCTCAACTTCATCGTGTCGCTGGAGGGGAAGGACGCCTTCCACCGCGACACCGGCACCGCGGTGGTGCAGGTCCCCCGGGTGCTGCCGCGCCTGATCGCCCTCCCGCCCGAGCTGGCGGACGTGGCTCACCCCTACGTGCTCCTGTCCTCGGTGGTGCACGCCCACGTGAGCAAGCTGTTCCCGGGCATGAAGATCACCGGCTGCTTCCAGTTCCGGGTCACCCGCAACAGCGAGCTGTGGGTGGACGAGGAGGAGGTCGACGACCTGCTGCACGCCCTCAAGGGCGAGCTGCCGCGGCGCAAGTACGGCGCCGCGGTGCGCCTGGAGATGCCGACGGACAGCGACGCCGAGGTCCAGGAGTTCCTGCTCGACCAGTTCCACCTCGTCCCGGGCGACCTGTACCTGTGCGACGGGCCGGTCAACCTGCACCGCCTCGAGGCGCTGTACGAGAAGCTCGATCGCCCCGACCTCAAGTACCCGCCCTTCCTCCCCGGGCTCCCCTCGGGGCCGGCCCAGAAGACGGCGGGCGCGAACATCTTCGAGCAGATCCGCCGCCACGACATCCTGCTCCACCACCCCTACCAGGGCTTCGCCCCGGTCATGGAGCTGCTGCGCCAGGCGGCGGTCGACCCCGACGTGCTGGCGATCAAGCAGACGGTCTACCGCACCGGCTCCAGCTCCCAGGTCGCGGACGCCCTGCTGGAGGCGGCCCGCGCCGGCAAGGAGGTCACCGCCGTGGTCGAGCTGCGGGCGCGGTTCGACGAGGCGGCCAACATCGACATCGCCACTCGCCTCCAGCAGGCGGGCGCCAAGGTGGTGTACGGGATCGTGGGCTACAAGACCCACGCCAAGATGCTGCTGATCGTCCGCCGCGAGGCGGACGGTGTGCTGCGGCGCTACGTCCACCTCGGCACCGGCAACTACCACCCCGGCACGGCGCGGGCCTACACCGACATCAGCACCCTCACCTGCGACGAGGAGATCACGCTCGACGTCCACAAGGTCTTCCAGCAGCTGACGGGCCTGGGGCGCGCGCGCCGGCTCAAGCGGCTGCTGCAGGCGCCCTTCACCCTGCAGAAGCGGCTGCTGGAGCTGATCGGTGAGGAGGCCAAGGCGGCCCGCAGGGGGAAGCCGGCCCGGATCGTCGCCAAGATGAACTCCCTCAACGAGCCGCAGATCATCCGCGCCCTGTACGAGGCCTCGCGGGCCGGCGTGCAGATCGACCTGCTGGTGCGGGGGCTCTGCTGCCTGCGTCCGGGGGTGCCCGGGCTGTCGGACACGATCCGGGTGCGCTCGGTGGTGGGCCGGTTCCTCGAGCACAGCCGGATCTTCTCCTTCCACGCCGACGGTCAGGACGTGTTGCTGTGCGCCAGCGCCGACTGGATGGGGCGCAACTTCTTCCGCCGGATCGAGGTCGCCTTCCCCGTCGACGACCCGGGGCTCAAGAAGCGGCTGCGCAAGGAGCTCGACATCTACCTGGAGGACAACGCCCAGGCCTGGGACATGCAGCCCGACGGGACCTACCGGCGAGCGGAGGCGACCGGCGAGCCGCGCCGGGCCGCCCAGGAGATCCTGCTGCAGCGCCTGTCGGGGCAAGAGGCGGCCGGCTAGCGGATCACCAGCTTGAAGCCATGCGGCTTGAGGGCGTTCACCTCCGCCTCCAGGTCGGCCTGGGTGAGGGGGTGCGCCTCGAGCCACCCGGGGGGGAAGGTGAGCTCCAGCCGCTCCGCCTTGGGCAGACGCAGCTCGAGCGGCGGGAGCAGCCCCGGCTGACGCGAGCGGTTGAGCAGCACCGCCAGGCGCAGCAGCAACACCAGCCGCAGGATCCGCTGGTGTCCCAGGGGGGCGAGGTCCGGGACGTCCTGCGGGATCAGCTTGCGGCGGTGGGAGCGCACCAGCGCCGCCAGCACCTGCTGGCCCTCGTTGGAGAAGCCGGGCATGAAGGAGTGGCGCACGAGGTAGGCGCCGTGCTTGTGGTAGCTGGTGTAGTTCACGACCAGCCCCACCTCGTGGAGGCGCGCCGACCACACCAGCGCCTGGCGGCACACGTCGTCCTCGAGGCCCCAGGGGCTGCGCGCCTGCTCCCACAGGGCGACCGCCGTGCGCTCCACCCGCGCCGCCTGCTCCAGGTCGACCCGGAACCGGTCGAGGAAGCGGCCGATCGTCCGGTCGCGCACGTCCTCGTGGCTGATGCGGCCGATCAGGTCGTACAGGACCCCCTCCCGCAGCGCGCCCGTGGAGAAGGCCATGCCCTCGATCCCCAGGGTCTCGAACACCGCCAGCAGGATCGCCAGGCCTCCCGGCAGCACGGGCGCCCGCTCGGGCTTGAGCCCCGGCAGCTGCAGCGCCTGGAGGGTGCCCGCCGAGAGGACCGCCTTGCGCAGCTTGTGCAGCCCGCCCGGGGTGATCCCGCGCTCGGTCCAGCCGTTGGCGCGCATCACCTCGGTGATGGCGCCGATCGTCCCCGAGGCCCCCACGCAGGTGTCCCACCCGAGGCCCCGGAAGCGGCGCTCCAGGGTCTGCAGCTCGGTCCGGGCGGCGATCTCGGCCCGGCGCATGTATCGCTTCTTGAGCTCGCCCCCGGGGAAGAACCGCTGGCTGTAGCTCACGCAGCCCATGTGGAGGCTGTCCGCATCCACCACCTCGAACCGTTCGCCCAGGATGCACTCGGTGCTGCCGCCGCCAATGTCGACCACCAGGTTGCGGCCCGTGTCGCTGGGGAGGGTGTGCGAGACGCCGAGGTAGATCAGCCGCGCCTCCTCGAGGCCCGAGACCACCTCGATCGGGTGGCCCAGGGCGGCGCGAGCCCGCTCCAGGAACGCCCGCGAGTTCTTGGCCTTGCGCAGGGTGTTGGTGCCCACCGCGCGCACCCGGTGAGGTGGGATCGAGCGCACCCGCTGACCCATGCGCTCCAGGCAGGCCAGCGCCCGCTCCTGCGCGTCGTCGGTGAGCCGCTTGTCGGGGCCGAGCCCCGCCGCCAGCTGGACCCGCTCCCGCACCCGGTCGACCAGGCGCAGCTCACGGTCCACCCGGGCGATCACCATGTGGAAGCTGTTGGAGCCCAGGTCGATGGCGGCGACGGGCAGCTGTTCCTCGGGTGGGGTCACGGGTTCAGTGTCGGGGCGGCCCTCCGAGGGCGCAACGGTCGCGCGCCCATGCGAAGGTGAAGGGGCGAAGGTGAAGGCGCGAAGGTCAACGCGGCGAGGTGAACCCAGCGTGGCCACGTATGCGATCGGCGACATCCAGGGCTGTCACGCCACCCTCGTCCGACTGCTGCGCCGGATCGACTTCCGCCCCGCGCGGGACCGCCTGTGGCTGGCCGGCGACCTCGTCAACCGGGGGCCCCGCTCGCTCGAGGTGCTGCGGTGGGCGGCGGAGCTGGACTCCCGGGCGCCGGGGCGGCTGGTGGCGGTGCTCGGCAACCACGACCTGCACCTGCTGGCCGCGGCCAGCGGACTCCGGGCGCCGCGCCCCAAGGACACGATCGCGCCGGTGCTGCGAGCCCCCGACGCCGAGCCGCTGCTGGAGTGGCTGCGGCAGCGGCCGCTGCTGCACCGCGAGGGGGACACTGTCTTGATCCACGCGGGCCTGCGGCCCGAGTGGACGATCGAGGAGGCCGAGCGGCGCGCCCGGGCGGCGGAGGCGGAGCTGCGCGGGCCCGGCTGGCGCGAGCTGTTGGCGGGCCTGTACGGCGAGGGGCAGGACGAGGTGCACGAGACGCTGCGGGCCCTCACGCTCATGCGGGTGCTGCGCCCCGACACGAGCCTGG
>JAWLGW010000085.1:0-572 GCA_041690735.1 Planctomycetota bacterium | reverse complement strand
CCCCCCGCCGAGCGTCCGCCGGGGACGGTCCCCTGGTTCGAGGCGCCGGGGCGCCGGACCGCCGGGTTGCGGGTGGTGTTCGGCCACTGGGCCGCGCTGGGCCTCCACCTCGCGCCGGGGGTCGTCGCCCTCGACTCGGGCTGCGTGTGGGGGCGGGCGCTGACGGCCTATCGGCTGGAGGACGGAGCGGTGGCGCAGGAGTCGCGCTGCGATTGATCTGGCGGCCCTGCGCCCGAATCCTCCCCACCGGAGCAGTGTCGTATGCTGGCCGGCCTCAGGAGCGCTCCGTGGCCGACGTCCGCCCGACCAAGAAGCTCACCCTGGACCCCGGCCTCCCCCTGCGCGACGGCCTCGAGCGCGCCCTGGCGGGCGTGATCGCCCACGCCCGCCGCTGCGCCGAGACGGCGGCCGAGGACCCCGAGGAGGCGGTCCACTCCTTCCGCAAGTCGATCCGCCGCGCCCGAGCGGTGGTGAAGCTCATGCGCGACTGGCTCCCGCCCGACCTGTACGACCGGCTCGCCCTGGAGCTGCGCGCCGCCGTGCGCAACACCTCCTTCCTGCGCGACGCCGAC